>NZ_JBFAIA010000077.1:0-36314 GCF_040654455.1 Nonomuraea sp. NPDC050691 | reverse complement strand
CGCCGGCGGCCGCGCGCCGCGTCTCCTCGGGGCCCCGCGCGAGCAGCGCCTCCAGGGTGACGCCCGCCGGGATGTCCAGGGCGTGCCAGAGTCCGTCCCTCTCCACGGCGGGGAGCCTGGCTCCGTCCCCGACGCGGACCGTACCTAGCCGCATTTCTGCCTGCCTTCTAGTCAATTCCGTATGACGAAACGCTATTCTGAATCGCTGTCAGGACATCATCCGCGTCCGCGACCTGTCAAGGGGAGCCCCGCCGTTCAGGCGGGAACGTCACCCGGGAGGCGCCGTCCGACCGGCCCGCGCCACCTCGCAGAGACGGCCGGACACCGGAACGACACCAGCCCGGCGGACCGTGGACGACCCGCCGAGGGCCACGAAAAGTGGCCTCTGCCACATTGTTCCGCACAACAGAACGCTGGACCATTGAACGGAACCAGTGCTAGCTTCGTGCCGTATCCGCCGTGCGGCCGAGAGGACACCATGTATCCCGAGCTCGACACCCCGGCACTCCTCGTCGACCTGGGCGCCGTCCGCGCCAACGTGGCCGAGATGGCGAAGGTGGCCGCCACGCACGGCGTGGCGCTGCGCCCCCACATCAAGACCCACAAGATGCCCGAGCTGGCCCTCATGCAGATCGAGGCCGGGGCGCGCGGCATCACGTGCGCCAAGCTCGGCGAGGCCGAGATCATGGCCGACGCCGGGATCGACGACATCCTGCTCGCCTTCCCGGTCTGGGGAGAGCCCAAGCTGCGCCGTCTGGAGGCGCTGCGCGAGCGCGCCACGGTGCGGGTCAGCCTCGACTCCCCCGAGGTCGCCGCCGGCCTGGGCCGGCTCGGCCTGCGCACCGGCTCGCCCGTCGAGGTGCTGGTGGAGGTCGACACCGGCCAGCATCGGCTGGGCCGCCCGCCCGGCCGCCCCACCGCCGACCTGGTCGCCGAGATCGCGGCGATCCCCGGCGTCGAGGTCGCCGGGCTGCTCACCCTGGCCGGACACGCCTATCACGCGCGCACACCGGCCGAGCTGGCCGAGGTCTCCCGCCGCGAGGGCACCGACCTGGTCGCCACCGCCGAGCTGTGCGCCCGCGACGGCATCGAGCTGCGCGAGATCAGCGTCGGCAGCACCCCCACCGCCCGGCACGTCGCCGGGGTCGCCGGGGTGACCGAGATCCGGCCCGGCACCTACATCTTCAACGACACCGCCATGATCCGCCTGGGCGTCGCCACCGAGGAGACCGCCGCCTCGCGCGTGCTGGCCACCGTCATCGCCCGGCCCTCCCCCGACCGGGTCGTGCTGGACGCCGGCACCAAGTGCCTCACCTCCGACAACGCGGGCTCGCCCGGCTGGATCCGGGCCGCGGGCATCCCGTGGCTGCGCATGGACTTCCTCAACGAGGAGCACGCCGTCGCCCGGCTCGACCCGGAACACGCCCACGACGGCGAGCTGCCGGTCGGCACCCGGGTACAGCTCATCCCGGGGCACGCCTGCACCGTCACGAACCTGTTCGACGTGGCGTGCGGCGTCGAGGACGGCCGGGTCGTCACCGAGCTGCGCGTCGCCGCCCGCGGCGCCGTGCGCTGAGCACAGACCAGCTGAGCACAGACCAGCCGAGCACAGACCAGCCGAAGGGGCAGGAGAAGGGATCGTCATGCGTGGACTTGCGGGCAAGAGGGTGCTGGTCAGCGGAGGCAGCAGCGGCATCGGCGCCGCCACCGCCCGGCGCTTCCTCCAGGAGGGCTCCCGCGTCGTGATCGGCGGGCTCGACCCCGACGAGGTGGAGCGGACCGTGGCGGAGCTGGCGCCGCTGGGCGAGGTGAGCGGCCTGGCGGGCGACGTCAGCTCCGAGGCCGACGCGACCGGCCTGGTCGACGGCGCCGCCACCGCGCTCGGCGGGCTGGACGTGCTGGTCAACAACGCCGGCACCGCCTGGCGCGAGCCGTTCCTGGAGATCACGCCGGAGCACTGGGACCGCGTCATCGCGGTCAACCTGCGCGGCATGTTCCTCGTCGCCCAGGCGGCGGCGCGGCTGCTGGTGGCGCAGGGCGGCGGCGGGGTGATCCTCAACATGTCCTCCACGAACGGGATCGGCGGGGAGGGCGACTACGCCCACTACAACGCCTCCAAGGCCGGCGTGCTGCTGCTGACCAGGACCATGGCGGTCGAGCTGGGCCGGCACGGCATCCGGGTCAACGCGCTGTGCCCCGGCTACATCCGCACCCCGCTCAACTCCGCCATCGCGGCCGGGCTGGAGGGCGACTTCGTCTCCGCGTACGAGCGGGAGAACATCCCGCTCGGCCGGGCCGGGCTGGCCGAGGAGGTCGCCGCCGGCTACGCGTTCCTCGCCTCCGACGACGCGGCGTTCGTGCACGGCACCGAGCTCGTCATCGACGGCGGCCAGCTCGCCGTCATGTGAGTCCGTACGGGCGGCCTCGCCGCCCGCACGGGACCTCAGCCCTTGACCGCGCCGGTCAGCGCCTGGATGAAGCGGCGCTGGCCGAACAGGAAGACGCCGAGCACCGGCAGCGTGGTGAGCACCGTCCCGGCCATGACGGCGGGCCAGTCGGCGCGGTGCTGGCCCTGGAACGTCGTCAGCCCCACCTGCACCGTGTACTTCTCCTCCGAGTTGATGACGACCAGCGGCCAGAACAGGTCGTTCCAGGCCGTGATGAAGGTGATGACGGCCAGCGCGGCCAGCGCCGGCTTGGCCACCGGCAGCACCACCCGGAAGAACACGGCGAAACGCGAGCAGCCGTCGATGCGGCCGGCCTCCTCCAGTTCCTTGGGGAAGGACTGGAAGAACGACGTCATCAGGTAGATGCCCACCGCCGAGCTGAGCTGCGGCACGATCAGCGCGCCCAGCGTGTCGGTCAGCCCCACCTTGTTGAAGATGAGGAACGTCGGGATGACGGTGAGCTGGAACGGGATCAGCGCCGTGGCGATGACCAGGACGAGCACGAGCCGCGAGCCGATGAAGCGGATGCGGGCGAAGGCGTAGCCGGCCATGCCGCACAGCACCACCTGGGCCACCACGATGGCCCCGGAGACGACGACGCTGTTGACGAACCAGCGCGGGAAGTCCGATCCCTCCAGCACCCTCTGGTAGCCGCCCAGGTCGACGGCCTCGGGCCAGATCGGCGGCGGGAACCGGTTGAGCTCCGCCTGGCTCATCAGCGAGCTGAGCACCATCCACACGAAGGGCAGCACGGTCACGAGCGACATGGGCGCCAGCACCAGGTGCCAGCCGCTGGGAAGCCTGCGCCGTCTCATCGCATCGCCCCCTTGCGCCGGGCGACCAGCAGGCCGGCCACGATCAGCACGAGCGTGCCGGCGAACAGCACGTACGCGACGGCCGCGCCGTACCCGGCGGTGAAGTAGGTGAAGGCGAGCTGCCAGACGTAGTAGACGATGGTCACCGTCGCGTTGGCCGGGCCGCCCTTCGTGGTGGTCATGACCAGGTCGAAGAACTGCAGCACGTCGATCATCCCCCAGACCGCCAGGAAGACCGTCATGTGCCGCACCGAGGGCACGATGACGTGCCGGAAGGTCGCCCACCGCCCGGCGCCGTCGATGGAGGCGGCCTCCACGACCTCCTTGCTGATCTCCTGGAGCGCCGCCAGGTAGATGACCACCGAGAACCCGAACCGGGTCCAGAAGAAGATCACCGTCAGGACGAGCATGGCCTGCGACGGGCTGCTCAGCAGCCCCTGGGCCGGCAGGCCGAGCTTGACCAGCAGGCCGTTGAACAGGCCGAAGTCCCGGTCGAAGATGTAGCCCATGAGCAGGCCCGCCGCGGTGGCCGAGGCGACGTACGGCACGAGGAAGCACGTGCGGTAGAACCCGATGCCGCGCACCTTGCGGTTGAGCAGCACCGCCACGGCCAGCCCCGCGACCAGCGAGGCCGGCAGGTACAGGAACAGCAGCAGCCCGGTGTTGCGCAGCGCCTGGTGGAAGACCGGGTCGGCGACCAGCGCCCGGTAGTTCTCCAGCCCCACGTTCCGTCCCGGCGACATGAGGTCGGAGTCCGTGAACGACAGGGCGAGTGCCCACGCCATCGGGACCAGCGAGAAGCCGAGGATGATCAGCGTCGCGGGCCCGGCGAAGCTCCACCCGGTGACGTTGTCGGCCAGCTTGCGCCGGTCGGGCGGTGTGGCGTGGCGCGAGGCGCGGCTCAGGGCCGCCGCGTCGCTCGTCACGAGCCCGGCACGGCGAGCGCCGCGTCCGTCTTGGCGGCCGCCTCGTCCAGCGCCGCCTTGGCGTCGGCCTTGCCGAGCAGGGTCCTGGCGATGGCGTCGGCGACGAACGACGAGATCCGCGGGTACGACGTGGTCGGCGGGCGCACCCGCTTGGCGTTGGCCAGGTTGCCCGAGATGACGTCGATGCCGGGGTACTTCTTCAGGTAGTCGTCGTAGCCGGGAAGCCGCGAGATCGACGCCCGGATCGGCAGGGAGCCGGTGTCCTTCATCCACTCGAGCTGCTGCTCGGGGGCGGTGAACCAGGTGAGGAACGCCGCCGACGCCTTGACCCGCCGCTCGTCGTGCTCGAAGACCGTCCAGGTGTCGGGGCCGGAGATGGTCTCGTGGTTGCCCGCGGTGCCCGGCAGCGGGACCACGCCGTAGTCCAGCCCGGCGGCCTGCAGGTCGGGCAGCACCCACGGGCCGGACAGGAAGAACGCCAGCCGTCCCGACTCGAACAGCTTCTGTCCCTTCTCGGCCGGGCTGGAGTCGAGGTAGACGGACTTGTCGTCCACCGCCATGGCGCGCAGCAGGTCGAGGGAGCGCCGCCCCGCCTCGGA
The DNA here is from genome assembly GCF_040654455.1 of Nonomuraea sp. NPDC050691. Lineage (NCBI taxonomy): Bacteria > Bacillati > Actinomycetota > Actinomycetes > Streptosporangiales > Streptosporangiaceae > Nonomuraea > Nonomuraea sp. NPDC050691. The sequence goes on along the minus strand of NZ_JBFAIA010000077.1, from coordinate 31,527 downwards.
GTTGAACGCCGCCTTCTTGTTGTCGGCCGTGAGGATCTCGCCGCCGGCCTGCCACACCAGCGGCCACAGGCCCCACACCGCCTCCTCGCCGCCGCTGATGGCCCACGTGGTGCCGAAGACGCCGGCTCCGGGGTCGGTGGCCTGCTTGGACATGGCGCGGAAGTCGTCCCACGTCCAGTCCTTCGACGGCGGCTTGAGACCCGCCTTGGCCAGCAGCTTCCTGTTGTAGAGGACGACCATGTTGTCGACCACCGCGGGGAAGCCGATGACCTTCCCTCCGACGGTGACGGTCGCGCGCTCGCTGGCCCAGAAGTCGTCCCACTTCACCGCCGGGTCCTTGATGTACGGGGTGAGGTCGGCGGTCTTGGGGTTGCGCGCGATGTTGGGCGCCCACGAGCCGTACAGGTAGGCGATGTCGGGGTGGGCGTCCGAGGTGAGCGCGGCCGTGATCTTGGGCAGCATGCCGTCGGCCGTCACGCCGCCGGAGGTGGTCTGCACCTTGATGTCCGGGTGCGTCTGGTTGAACTTGGCGACGAGCCGCTCGACGGACTTGGCGGAGGTGTCCTCCTGGCCGTGCCACATGAGGATCTCCACGGGCCCGCCGGCCTTCTCCTCCGTCCCGCCGCCGCACGCGGTCAGCAGGGCGGGCAGGAGCAGGGCGGCGGCCGCGGCGGTCACTGCGCGTCTCATCGGATCCCCTCGGGAAGCAGGTCGCCGTGGGCGGCGATCATCTCGTCCACCATGTCGTGGATCTGCTGGAGCGTGAGCGTGGCGGAGGTGTTGGGGTCGAGCATGGCGGCGTGGTAGACGTGGTCGCGGCGGCCTTCGAGGGCGGCGCGCACGGTCAGCTCGCCGACGTTCAGGAAGGTCTGGTTGAGCGCGGCGAGCTGGGGCGGCAGGTCGCCGACCCGGGTGGGACGCATCCCGGCCCGGTCCACGACGCAGGGCACCTCGACGCAGGCGGCGTCGGGCAGGTTGCCGATCAGGCCGCCGTTGCGGACGTTGCCGTGCACGATCCTGCGGGTGCCCGTCTCGATCGAGTGGATGACCTCGGAGGCCAGCTCCATGGCGGGCTCGATCTCCACGCCCTCGCCGGCGGCCAGCCGCCGACGCGTCTCCTCGAAGGTGTCGACGTTCTCCTGCGACCACTGGAGGTAGATCTCGACGGGGATGCGCAGGCGCTCCACCTCCGCGTCGTGGTGCAGGAACCAGGGCAGGTACTCGGAGCCGTGCTCGCTGGACTCCGTGGGGAAGTGGCCGAGCCGGCGGTACATCTCCACCCGGACGGTGCGGCGCAGCTCGGGGTCCTCGGCGATGACCTCGTCCAGCACCGGGTAGAGGTTCTCGCCGCCGCGCTCGAAGGTCAGCACGAACGCCTGGTGGTTGACTCCGGCGGTGACGAACGAGATCTCCTCCTCCGGCACGCCGACGAGGGAGGCCAGGCGGCCCTGCGTGTCGCGCACCGAGTGGCACAGGCCGACGACCCGGCTGAACGAGGTGCCCTCGTAGACGGCCCGCGGGATCATCGACATCGGGTTGGTGTAGCTGAGCAGCAGCGCCTGCGGGGCGAGCTCGGCCAGGTCCTCGCCGAGCCGCACCATGGCGGGGATGGTGCGCAGGGCGCGGAAGATGCCTCCGATGCCGAGGGTGTCGCCGATCGTCTGGCGCAGGCCGTAACGGCGCGGGATCTCGAAGTCGCGCACGGTGGCGGCGTGGCCGCCGACGGCGATCTCGTTGATCACGTAGTCGGCGCCGTCCACGGCGGCGCGCCGGTCGAGGTGGGCCTCCACCTTCGCGCCGAGGCCGAGCTTTCCCACCATCCAGGTGGCCATGGCCTCGGCAGTGGCCAGCCGGTCAGCGTCGATGTCATGCAGGACGAGGGTGGACTCCCCCAGTTCTGGAAATGTCAGGATGTCCGATAGGACGTTCTTGGTGAATTCGACGCTGCCGGCGCCGATGAACACGATGCGTGCCATGGGGCTGTTCCCTTGCAGAGCACGGCGGGCCCGAGGACCCGCCGAGGTGGCGAGTATAGCCTTTTGTCTGTTTTGTTGATGATCATTCCGTTCAACGGAACGGCGATTACGAGGGGAGGTGCGTCGCCCCGAGCTCCCCGCACTTCCCTCGCGGTCCCGTCCGCAGTGATCTCGCTGGTGACGCGTGGCCCGGGCGGTGCGGCCGGGCGTCCCGGCGGAGTCGTCTCTCCCGCATGGCACCTATTCCGTATCGCAGAATGCAGTTCTGAATTGGGACTAGGACACCATCCCGGCATGCGACTGTCAACCCTCGAGGTCTCCGGCCGCGCGAAACAGCACGGTGATCGCTATTCCATATGATGGAATTCTAGACCGCTATACAGAATGCTGTTAGCTTGCAGACATGCCCATCACCGCCCTACGGCGGTCCGTGCCCGGCGCGGGCCGCGTCCCGGAGGAGACATGCCCGTGAAACCCACCGCGGCCGGGGAGCCGCTGGAGGCCGCCGCGCTGCGCGAGCTGCGCGCGATCGTCGGCGCCGAGCACGTACGGCACGCCGACGGCGACGTGACCCCCTACTCCCGGGACGCCACTCCCCTGTTCCGTGCCAGACCGGGCGCCGTCGTCCACCCGGGCTCCACCGAGGAGGTCGCCGCCGTGCTCGCGCTGGCCGGCGCGCGGGGCATCCCCGTCGTCCCCCGCGGGGCCGGCTCCAACCTGTGCTCGGCCACCGTCCCCCTGGCGGGCGGCATCGTGCTGGTCCTGACCCGGCTCGACCGCATCCTGGAGATCAGCGCCGAGGAGCTGCTCGCCGTGTGCCAGCCCGGGGTGACCTCGGCCGCGCTCGCCGACGCCGCCGCCGCCCAGGGCCTGCTCTACGCGCCCGACCCCGGCAGCAGGAGCGTGGCCACGATCGGCGGCACCGTCGCCACCTGCGCCGGTGGGCTGCGCGGCCTCAAGTACGGCGTCACCCGCAACTACGTGCTGGGCCTGGAGGCGGTGCTGGGCACCGGCGAGGTCATCCGCACCGGCGGCCGGCTCTGGAAGGACGTCGCCGGCTACGACCTCACCCGCCTGCTCACCGGCTCCGAGGGCACCCTCGGCGTGATCACCGAGGTCACCCTGGCCCTGGTCCCCGCCCCCGAGGCCGGCGGCAACGGCCTGGCCTACTTCCCCACCCTGGCCGACGCCGGACGGACCGTCACCCGCGTCATCGCCGCCGGCATCGTGCCGGCCACGCTCGAGTTCCTCGACGCCCGCTGCGTCGAGGCGGTCGAGCAGTTCGCCCGGCTCGGGCTCCGGAGCGACGCCGGAGCGCTGCTGATCTTCGGCGACGACGGCGAGCCCGCGTCCGTCGCCCACCGGCTCGACCGCATGGCCGAGCTGTGCCGCGACACCGGAGCGATCGAGGTGTCCGTGGCCGGCCACGCCGCCGAGTCGGAGGCCCTGCTGGCCGCCCGCCGCTGCACGCTGCCCGCGCTGTCGCGGCTCGGCTCGATCACCATCCTGGAGGACGTCGGCGTGCCCCGCCCCCGCATCGCCGAGATGGTCGGCCACATCGAGGACATCGCCGGGCGGCACGACGTCACGATCGCCACGTTCGGGCACGCCGGCGACGGCAACCTGCACCCGACGTGCGTCATCGAAGCGGGCGACGACGAGGCGGCCGAGCGGGCGCACCGCGCCTTCGGCGAGATCTTCCGGACCGCGATGCGCCTCGGCGGCACCATCACCGGGGAGCACGGCGTCGGCGCCGCCAAGCTCCCCTACCTCACCGAGCGGCTCGGCGCCGCCCAGATCGACCTGCAGCGCCGGATCAAGGCCGCCTTCGACCCGGCGGGCATCCTCAATCCCGGAAAGGCAGGCTCATGACCGGCTTCACCCCCGACCTGCTCAACCGCTGCATCGCCTGCGGCTTCTGCCTGCCGGCCTGCCCCACGTACGCCCTGACCAAGGACGAGACGTCCTCGCCGCGCGGCCGCATCGACCTCATGCGCGCCCTCGACGAGGGCAGGCTGCCCGCCGACGACCCGCGGGTGCGCGAGGAGGCGTCGTTCTGCCTCGGCTGCCGGGCGTGCGAGACGGTCTGCCCGGCCGGCGTGCAGTACGGGGACCTGCTGGAGGAGTGGCGCGACCAGCAGTGGCAGGGCACCGGCCGGCCGTTGGCCGCCCGGCTGCTGATGATCCTGGTCGACGCCCGCTGGCGCGTGCGGCTGCTGGGGCTCCTGCGCCGCCACGCCCGCAACCGCGGCACGCCGGAGGGTCCGTCCCTGATGCTCGGCTGTTTCGAACGCGCCCTGTTCCCCAGGGTGAGCCGGGCGGCCCGGCGGCTGTTCCCCGAGCTGGCCGCCCCGGCGGCGCAGGGCTGCTGCGGTGCCCTCCACGCCCACAACGGCGACTCGGCCCGGGGCCGCCGGATGGCCGAGGAGCTGGGCGGGCGGCTGCCCGGCACGATCGTGACCACATCGGGCGGCTGCGCGGCCCACCTGTCGGCGGTCCTCGGCCGCGACCGCGTCAAGGAGCTGTCGCAGTACGCCCACGAGCGGGCCGCCGCCGACACTGCCGATCAGGACGCCGGCGGCGAGGGCCGGCCGCGCATCGCCCTCCAGGACTCCTGTCATCTGCGCAACGGCCTGGACGTCTGGCGCGAGCCACGGGCGATGCTGGAGCGGATCGGCACCTATGTCGAGCTGCCGTCGGCCGGGACCTGCTGCGGCGCGGCCGGCACCTACGCCCTGGTCAGGCCCAGCGACAGCAGGCGCGTCCTCGACGCCAAGCTGGACGAGATCGAGGCGGCCGGGGTGGACTACGTGGCCGTGGTCAACCCCGGCTGCTACCGCCAGCTCGACCAGGGCCTGCGGCGCAGGAAGTCCCGGGTGCGCGCCGTGCACCTCGCGGAGCTGCTGGCCGGAGAGCGCCCGCGCCGCCGCCGCGACCGCTGACCCGCGGCCGCCCGCCGGCGCGCATCACCGGCTCCCGCGGCCGCGCTGTCCCATCCTCTGCCTCACTTGCCGACGAAGGCCAGCAGCGCCTCGTTGACCTCGGCGGCGTGCGTCCACAGCAGGCCGTGCGGGGCCCCTTCGACCTCGACGTACTCCGCCTCCGGGAACGCCTGGTGGAAGGGGCGTCCCGTGGAGTCGATCGGGAGGATGTTGTCCTTGTCGTAGCCGCCGCCGACCTTGCTGGACTGAGAACGATGGTTCTCTGTGTAAGGGGAGGGCCCGTGATCGACGACGACACGGCGCGTGAACGGGTCGTGTCCACCGCCGACCGGCTGTTCTACGCCCGCGGCGCACCGAGGCCGGCGTCTCGCTGAAGCGCATCTACGGGCTGTTCCCGTCCAAGGACGACCTGCTCCTGGCCGTGCTCCGGCCCCGGACGGACCTGTGGGACGCCGGCATCGCGGACGCCGTCGGCGGCGCCGGGACACCATGCGGCAAGCTACTGGCGATCTTCGACTTCCTCGCCACCTGGTTCCGCGAGGACAGCTTCCGCGGCTGCGCCTTCATCAACGTGTTCGGCGAGCTCGGAGGCGGCAGCCACAAGGTGGCCGAGGCCGTCCGGGAGCAGAAGGCGTCCTTCCAGCGCCGCGTCGCCGGGCTGGTCCGCGAGGCCGGCGCGCCGGACCACCTCGCCCCGCAGCTGGCCCTGCTCGCCGAGGGCGCCCAGACCACGGCCGCCATCTCCGGGGACGCGGACGCGGCGGCGCACGCCCGCGCCGCCGCCGACACCCTCATCCGCTGCGCGCTCGGCGACTCCTAGCAGGCGATCTCGCACCTCGCGCAGCGCCGGCGTCGTCCAGCCGCCGGCGCTCTGACCACGACGTCCCGGACAGGTTCAGAAGTTGGCGATGGCGCCGCCGAGAGACACCCAGCCGTCCCTCCACGAGCCGCCCGGCACCTGCCACGTGTGCCATACGGCGGAGTCGTAGCCGAGGTAGAAGGCCTCCAGCCGGCCGTCCTCGCTGCGGGCCAGAACCGGGTCACCGCCCGCCTCGCCGCCGAGGGACTTCCACGAGCCCCACGTGCCGTCGGCCTGGGAGATCTCCCACACGGCGGAGTCGGCGCCACGGGCGAGCACGACGAGGCGGCCCTGCGCGTCCCGGAAGACCGCCGGGACGCCGCGGATGTCCCCGTCGAGACTCTCCCATTCGCCCCAGCCGCCGTCGGCGCCGGTCTGCCTGATGTGCCACAACGTGTTGTCGGAGCGGTGCGCGAACACCTCCAGGCATCCGTCGGCGTTCTGGAACACCGCCGGATCGGTGAGCAGGTTGCCGCCGAGGCTCTGCCATTCGCCCCAGCCGCCGTTGGCGTTGCTCTGCCCGATGTGCCACACGGCGTCGTCGGACCACCGCACGAACACCTCCAACCGTCCGTCGGCGTTCTGGAACACCGCCGGGTCGCTGCGCAGGTTGCCGCTGAGGTCCTTCCACCCGCCCCATTCCCCGTCCGGGCTGGTCTGCCAGATGTACTGGAGGGTGCTGTCGGCTCCGCGCATGAACGCGGCCAGCTCGCCCTGAGCGTTCTGGAACACCGCGACCTCGCCGCCGAACGACTTGCCGCCGAGGTCGTCCCACGCGCTCCATCCGCCGGCGTCCGTCTGCCGGATGTGGCGAATGCCGCTGTCGATGCCCGGGGCGAACACCTCCAGACGTCCCGCGGCGTCGCGGAAGACGGTCGGGGCGGCGACGATCATGCCGCCGAGGCCGGCCCAGTTGCTCCAGTCGCTGTTCGGGCTGACCTGCCAGATGTGTCGCAGGGTGCTGTCGACGCCTCGGGCGAACGCATCCAGGCACCCATCGGCGGTAAGCGCGACGCGGATGCTGGCGAGTGTGGGATCCAGAGGCATGGCGCCACTCCTCACAAAAAGAAGTCGATTGATGACGAAAGTCAATCACGGCGGCTTCTGACAACCCGGGAGGCACAGCGGGCGGAATCGGTCACGACATCCCCATGGCGACTCCAGGCCACGAAAAGCAAGATCTTGCTGAAATTGGACAGAAGTGGCGCGGGCGAATCAGCCGCAAGCCGAACCTCGCTGATAGTTTCGGCGCAGTCGGTGGCCAAAGGTCACGGAGATTCAGGCGAGACCTTTTCTGCCACTTATCGGACTTCATGGTTGCGCGTCCATGGCGAAGCCGTCATGCCGGTGCGGCCGAGAAAAGATCATGACTCAAGGAGTTCATCATGGGCTGGCTGGACGCTGCTCTCTCTGTCGCCACGACGATCGGCAAGATCGCGGGAACGATTCAAGGACGCGACGGGTTCGCTCACTTCGGGCCCACCGGTACCGGCGCCAATCAGAAGATCGGTCAGGTGATTTTCTGGCAGGACGAGAACAGTCACGTCTGGGCGGTCAACCAATCGTTCGATGACGGGGTGGGAATCGCCTTCCCGGCCGCCCTGGGCGGCAAGCCCGACGGACAGAACATCCTGCTTCCAAAGCTCAGCAAGTTCGACATCACATTGGCGTTCAATGTGTATTCCCTGGCGGACGTGGACCAATTCGTCATCACTCCATGGAAGAACAACCCGATCACGGGTGACGGCAATGACGATGAAGACACCATCATCCAAGCACAGGCCACGAACCAGCCCTCGAACGTGGAATTCGAGCTCGGTTCCTATATGCGCGTCACGGTGAACGGGTCGGATTCGGTCTGCATCGTCACCGTCGTCGGCGGTCTGATCCTGACCGGCATCGTCCTGCTCTCCCTCACGGGGGCAGGGAGCACCAGGGCCCGGGTGTCCAACCTCCGCCGCCTCCTCCCCGCGACGACGAACGGGGACCAGTCGAGCATGACGATCCCGATCCCGGCCGGCGTCGACGTGAGCAAAGGTGTGTCCTCGATCTACGTCACCGCGGCCGTCCAGAACCTGCAGCCGCTCGTGGAGAACTTCGTGCGTGAGAACGCAGGTCTGCTGATGCCGCTCACCGAGGAGGACCACGCGAGGATCGCCGCCTACGTCGAGCCGTAAGAGCTCCCGGGCGGTCCTCCGGACAGGAGTTCGCCGTACCGAGTGCCCGTCGTCGCGGCCGCGAGAGGTGAAGCGCCGCGGCGACGGTCGCCGGCCGTCAGGGGCGAGGGGCGAGCGGCGCGCGCGCCGCGGCGAAGCCGAAGCGCGCCTCCTGACATCGCGGGCGTCGGGCACCGACGAACCACGGACGGACCCGAGCTTCTGGACATTTTCCAGGAAATTTTGACACGGTGATGGGCGCCGGCCGGCGACCGACCATCCACCCGACGTCTTCTGGGGTTCCACCATGCCCACCACCCGTCTCGCAGCGGACGAAGCCGCCTTCTACACCGCCCAGGGCGCCTTCTCCACGCCCGGCGACCTCCTCCACAGTTATGCCGGCCTCCCCGGCGACCCGGCCGGGCTCGCCCGCACGGCACGCGACCTGATGATCCACCGCCTGGAAGGCCAGGCGTTCCGGTACGCCATCCCCGAGGACCGTGTGCGCGACGACGCCGAGACGCGCTACCTCGACGCCATCCTGCGGATCATCCTCGAACGCGACGCCGCCCCACTGAGCGAGCGGCGCGAGCCCGGCGACCGTTTCGTCGCCGTGTGCCGGGACTTCTCGCTGATGTACTGCTCGTTCCTCCGGCACGCCGGCGTTCCCGCACGCCTGCGGATCGGCTTCGCCGACTACTTCGGCCCTGACGGCTTCCACGGCGACCATGTGGTCACCGAGTACTGGGACGACGAGCGGGGCTGGCTGCTGGCCGATCCGCAACTCGCCGACCCGGTGCTCGCCGACGCCTGGAAGATCGACTTCGACCCGATGGACGTGCCCCGCGACCGCTTCCTGGTGGCCGGCAAGGCGTGGCGGGCCATCCGGGCCGGTCAGGCGGACCCGAGGACCTTCGGCCTCCACCCTCCGGAAGAGGGGCCGATGAACGGCGAGTGGTTCGTGGCGCACGACCTGAAGATCGACCTCGCCGCCCTGAACAAGGTCGAGACGCTGCTGTGGGACGTCTGGGGCGCGGAGGCGGGCGGCGGGAGGGAGGTGACCGACGCTCTGCGCGACCTGTACGACCGCGCGTCGCTGGTGGCGGGCGACGACGTGCCGTTCGAGGCGGCGCGGGAGATCTTCACCGCCGACCAGGAGCTGCGGACCCCGCGGACGGTGCTGTCACTGGCCCCGTTCAGCGGCCCCCGCCAGGTCCGGCTCCGCCCCCCAGCTCCACCAATCGGCGCCTGAGCAGTCGCGTGCCCGCGCCCAGGTCGACGACCTTCCTGGGCGCGGAGCCCAACGCCCACTCCAGCGCCTCGACGCAACAGGACGGCCGGATCCTGTCCTGGACGTCCGCGGCCGCCCGAACGACAGACGTTGCCGGCCGGCTGCGCCACGCGTCGTGGACGTGCGGGCCGAACGGCGCACCCCGGCGTCTCTTCAGCACAAAACCGCAGGTAGCCTGACCGGCACGCCCCCAGCCACACCTCCGCCCCCATCAGATGGAGATGTGCGTGTTCACGACGATCAGCAGGCGAGCGGCGCTGCTCGCCACGGTCATGGCCACCGGGATCACCCTGGTCTCCGCCGGTACGGCCGCCAACGCGACCGCCGGCGCGACCGCTGTCCACGAGACGGCGACGGCCGCCTCGCCGAGCGCCGACCGCGCCGCCATCATCGGCGGGCGGGCTGCGCAGGAGCCCTACTCGTTCATGGTCTCCTTCCGGCTGCGGTCGCTGCCCGCACACCACTGCGGCGGCTCTCTCGTCGCGCCCGACTGGGTCGTCACGGCCGCCCACTGCGAGGGGCTGCTGAAACCCGGCAGGACCCAGGTACGGATCGGCTCCCTCGACCGCGACAAGGGCGGCTCCGTCGCCGGCGTCGAGCGCGTCATCACCTACCCGCACCGCCATGATCCCCGACTGGGCGAGAAGCCCAACAGAGACATCGCCCTGGTCCAGCTGGACCGCCGGGTCCCCCAGACACCCATCCCCATCGCCGGCGATCCCGGCCGGGCAGGCGAGCCGACCCGCGTCATCGGCTGGGGCATGACCTGCGAGTACCGCCGGACCTGCGGAGAAGGCCCCCAGCGGTTGCAGGAGCTCGACACCGTACGGCTGGCCGACAAGCGGTGCGTGTCCCTCGACCGCGGCGCCGAGCTCTGCACCGGCGAGCGCTCCGGCCGGGCGGCCAACGCCTGCCACGGCGACTCGGGCGGGCCACAGGTCCGGCGCGTGGCCGGCCGGTGGGAGCTGATCGGCGCCACCTCGCGCGACGGTGACGACGTGGAGCAACGCGCGGAAGGCGGCGCCGGCTGCGCCACCACCCCCTCGGGCAAGCCGGGAGCCGGCATCTGGACCGACGTCACCCACTACCGGTCATGGATCATCGCCACCATCGCGAAGAGCGCCCGGTGATCCGCGGCTCCTCGCGCCGGGCCGAACGGCCAGGTGGGGCAGCGCCCACCTGCGAGGACCGCGCTTTGAGGCCCTCACCGCCCGACCCCGGTCCCGCGCAGCGCGCGCGAGAACCACGCCTTACGACCAGCGCCGGACGGCCCTAGCGGACCGGGTGACCCGCCGTGCGGAGCGTCTCCTTCACGTCGGCGATCTTGAGGGTGCCGAAGTGGAACACCGACGCCGCCAGCACCGCGTCCGCGCCCGCCTCCACCGCCGGCGGGAAGTCCTCCAGCCGCCCCGCACCGCCGCTGGCGATCACCGGGACGTGCACCACGGCCCGCACCGCGCGCAGCATCTCCAGGTCGTAACCCTCGCGCGTGCCGTCGCCGTCCATCGAGTTGAGCAGGATCTCGCCCACGCCCAGCTCCTCGCCGCGCGCCGCCCACTCGACCGCGTCGATGCCCGTGCCGCGCCGCCCGCCGTGCGTGGTCACCTCGAACCCGCTCGGCGTGCCGGGCGCCCGGCGGGCGTCCACCGACAGCACCACGCACTGCGCGCCGAAGCGCCGCGACGCCTCGGTGAGCAGTTCGGGACGGGCGATGGCCGCCGTGTTGAGCGACACCTTGTCGGCCCCGGCCCGCAACAGCCGGTCCACGTCGTCCACCGAACGGATGCCGCCGCCCACGGTCAGCGGGATGAACACCTGCTCGGCGGTCCTGCGGACCACGTCCAGCATCGTGTCGCGCTCGCCGGAGGAGGCGGTGATGTCGAGGAAGGTCAGCTCGTCGGCGCCCTCCGCGTCGTAGCGCCTGGCCAGCTCGACCGGGTCGCCCGCGTCACGCAGGTTGGCGAAGTTGACGCCCTTGACCACCCGGCCGGCGTCGACGTCCAGGCAGGGGATCACCCTGACGGCCACGGTCATGCGCGCATCGCCTCGATTTCGATCTCGACCAGCATGCGCGGGTCGACCAGCCCGGCGACCCGCACGCCCGTGCAGGCGGGCCGGACGTCGCCGAACACCTCCCCGATGGCCCGGCCGACCAGGTCGAAGTGACGCTGGTCCACCACGTAGTAGCGCACCATCACCACGTCCCCCTTGGTCAGACCGGCCAGCTCCACGGCGTCGAGCGCGATGCCCATCGCCGTGAGGCTCTGCCGGTAGGCGTCGCCGACATGCCGTACCTCGCCGTCGATCGTGGCGGTGCAGCCCGACACGATGACCCGGTCTCCCACGACGACCGCGCGGGAGTAGCCGTACCGCTCCTCCCACACACCGCCGGAAAACACCCGCGAACCGGTGCTCTCCATACTCATGCTGCTCACCACGGCCCCTCCTACCCTCTAACCGCGAACAGCGACCAAGGCGTTCTCCAGTGTGAACGCCTGGGCGTACAGGGCCCTGCCGACGATGGCGCCCTCCACACCGTCCGGCACGAGCCGCGACAGCGCCACCAGGTCGTCCAGCGAGGAGACTCCCCCGCTGGCCACGACCGGCTTGTCGGTGCGGGCGCACACCTGGCGCAACAGGTCGAGGTTGGGACCGCGCAGCGTGCCGTCCTTGGTGACGTCGGTGACGACGTAGCGGGGGCAGCCGTCGGCCTCCAGCCGGTCCAGCACCTCCCACAGGTCGCCGCCCTCCTCGGTCCAGCCGCGCGCCGCGAGCGTGGTGCCGCGCACGTCCAGACCGACCGCGATCTTGTCACCGTGCTCGGCGATGATCTTGCGGCACCAGTCGGGGTTCTCCAGGGCGGCCGTGCCGATGTTCACGCGGCGGCACCCGGTGGCCAGCGCGGCGGCCAGCGACTCGTCGTCGCGGATGCCGCCGGACAGCTCCACGTTCACGTCCAGCCGGCCGATCAGGTCGGTGATCAGCTCACGGTTGGAGCCCCGGCCGAACGCGGCGTCGAGGTCGACCAGATGGATCCACTCCGCCCCCGCCTCCTGCCAGGCCAGCGCGGCGGCCAGCGGCTCGCCGTAGCCGGTCTCGGTCCCGGCCTCACCCTGGACCAGGCGTACGGCCTGGCCGTCCGCGACGTCCACGGCGGGAAGGAGTACGAGCGACATCAGATCCTCCGGTCGAAGGCAAGGGTCACGACAACAGGTACGAGCAACAAGGACAGGACCAGGACGCCGAAGCTGACGGCGAGGGAGGCCCACACCAGCCATACCATCACCTGGACGAGCGTGAACGCGAGCGCCACGACGGCGTTCTGGACACGGCGGCGGCGGGCGCGCAGGCCACCCTGGCGGGCGAAGCGCACCGGGCGGGGCGTGAGACGGGCCACCACGGCGCGCCGGCGGGCGGCGCGGGACTGACGCTCCTCGTTGCGCAGGGCCGCGCGCTCCCGCGCGGCCTCACGCTCCGCGCGGCGACGCGCCCGCTCCTTACTCACGGCCCCTCATCCCAGGACGACACTCACGGCCCCTCATCCCAGGACGACGCGGGACAACGCGACAGCCCTGCGCGAGAAAGCGGCGCGGCCGCCGCTCACAGGACGCCGAGCCAGTTGGTCAGCAGCGCGGCGCCCGCGTCGCCGGACTTCTCCGGGTGGAACTGCGTGGCCATGAGCGGCCCGTTCTCGACCGCGGCCACGAACGGCACGCCGTGCTCGGCCCACGTCACCAGCGGCTCGGCGAACCCTTCGCCCGGCCGCAGCTCCCACTCCCGCACGCCGTACGAGTGGACGAAGTAGAACCGCATGTCGGCGTCCAGCCCCCGGAACAGCACGCTGCCCTCGGGCGCCTTGACCGTGTTCCACCCCATGTGCGGCAGCACCGGCGCCTCCAGGTGCTCGACCGTGCCCGGCCACTCGCCGCAGCCCTCGGTCTCCACACCGTGCTCGACACCCCTGGCGAACAGGATCTGCATGCCCACGCAGATGCCCAGCACCGGCCGCCCACCGGCCAGGCGGCGGCCGACGGCGCGCTCGCCGCGCACCTTCAGCAGCCCCGCCATGCACGCCGCGAACGCCCCCACACCGGGCACCACGAGACCGTCGGCCTCCATGGCCGCGTCCAGGTCGGACGTCACGGTCACGTCGGCGCCGACCCGGGCCAGCGCGCGCTCGGCCGAACGCAGGTTGCCCGACCCGTAGTCGAGCACCACCACGCGCTTCACCACCACATCACCCCTGCCGTGATCGCCAGCGCCGCGCCGACCGCGCAGATGGCCGCGCCCGCCTTGAGCCCCTGCCTGAACAGCGAGACCACTCCGCCGACCAGGAAGAGGCCGATGAACATCATCGCGATCGACAGCGCGTTGTCACTCATAGGACGCCCTTGGTGCTCGGCACCCCGGTCGCCCGCGGGTCGAGCTCCGACGCCTCCCGCAGCGCCCTGGCCAGGGCCTTGAACTGGGCCTCGACGATGTGGTGCGCGTTGCGCCCGTACGGCACGTGGACGTGCAGGCAGATCGCCGCCTGCGCGACCAGCGACTCCAGGATGTGGCGGGTCATCGTCGTGTCGTACTCGGGGCCGATCATCGGCGCCATGCCCTCCGGCTCGGAGTGCACGAGGTACGGACGGCCGGACAGGTCGACCGTGACCTGGGCCAGCGACTCGTCCAGCGGGCACGACGCGCTACCGAAACGCCGGATGCCCGACTTGTCGCCCAGCGCCTCGCGGAACGCCGCGCCCAGCGCCAGCGCCGTGTCCTCGATCGTGTGGTGCGCGTCGATGTGCAGGTCACCCTCGGTCTTGACCGTCAGGTCGAACAACCCATGCTTGCCGAGCTGCGCCAGCATGTGGTCGAAGAACCCCACCCCGGTCGACACCTCCACCCGGCCGGTCCCGTCGAGACCCACCTCGACCAGGACCGACGTCTCCTTCGTCACACGCTCCACGCGGCCGACCCGACTCACAGAACCCCCTCCATCGCGGCACGGAACGCCGCCATCTCCTCGCCGGTGCCGATCGACACACGCAGCCACTCGGGCGGCCCCACCTCGCGGATGAGCACGCCCCTCTGCAGCAGGCCCTCCCAGACCGCGCGGCGCGCGGGGAACCGGCCGAACAGTACGAAGTTCGCGTCGGAGTCGGCGACCGTCAACCCCTTGCCGCGCAGCCACTCCACCGTCGCGTCACGCTCGCGCCGCAGCGCGTCGACCGTGCCCAGCAGCTCCTCGCGGTGCCGCAACGCCACGCGCGCCGCCGCCTGCGTCAACGTCGACAGGTGGTACGGCAGCCGCACCAGCAGCAGCGCCTCGATCACCGCCGGATGCGCCGCCAGGTAACCGAGCCGGGTGCCGGCCATCGCGAACGCCTTCGACATCGTCCGCGTCACGATCAGCCGCGGATGCGACGGCAACAGGCTCAGCGCCGACGGCGTGCCCTCCCGCGCGAACTCCGCGTACGCCTCGTCCACCACGACCATGCCCGGAGCCGCCTCCAGCACCCGCGCGATCGTCTCCAGCGGCAGCGCGGTGCCGGTCGGGTTGTTCGGCGAGGTCAGGAACACGATGTCGGGCCGGTGCTCCTCCACCGCGGCCGCCGCCTTGGCAGGGTCGAGCGAGAAGTCGTCCTCCCGCACGCCCCCGAGCCACTCGGTGCTCGTGCCCGTCGTGATGATCGGGTGCATCGAGTACGACGGCTCGAACCCCAGCGCCGTGCGGCCGTAACCACCGAACGCCTGCAGGATCTGCTGGAGCACCTCGTTGGAGCCGTTGGCCGCCCACACCCGGCTCGCGTCGAGCCCGTGCCCCAGGTAGGCCGCCAGGTCGGCGCGCAGCTCCAGCGCGTCGCGGTCGGGGTAACGGTTGAGCTCACCCGCGCCCCGCCGCACCTCCTCGGCCAGGTCATGGACCAGCTCCGGGGAGGGCGGATAGGGGTTCTCGTTGGTGTTGAGCCGCACCGGCACGTCGATCTGGGGCGCGCCGTACGGTGTCCGGCCCCGCAGGTCGTCGCGGATCGGCAGATCGTCCAAGGTCGTCCGGTCCGGCGTCATGAGGGGACCCGCCAGTCGAAGCGAGCCCGGACGGCCGCACCGTGCGCGGGCAGGTCCTCGGCGTCGGCCAGCACCGTCACGTGCGCGGCCGCCTCGGCCAGCGCCTCACGGGTGTAGTCGACCACGTGGATGCCGCGCAGGAACGTCTGCACCGACAGGCCGCTGGAGTGGCAGGCGCAGCCACCGGTCGGCAGCACGTGGTTGGACCCCGCGAGATAGTCGCCCAGCGACACCGGCGCGTACGTGCCCACGAAGATGGCGCCCGCGTTGCGGATCCGGGCCGCCACCGCCGCCGCGTCGGCCGTGTGGATCTCCAGGTGCTCGGCCGCGTAGGCGTTGACCACGGCCACACCCTCGTCCAGACCGTCCACCAGGACGATCCCCGACTGCCGGCCGCTCAGCGCCTCGGTGATGCGCTCGGAGTGCTTGGTCACCTCCACCTGGGCCGGCAGCTCCTTCTCCACCGCCTCGGCCAGCTCCACGCTGTCGGTCACCAGCACCGCCGCGGCGATCACGTCGTGCTCGGCCTGGCTGATCAGGTCGGCAGCCACGTGCACCGGATCGGCCGTCTCGTCGGCCAGGATCGCGATCTCCGTCGGACCCGCCTCGGAGTCGATGCCGATGCGGCCCTTGAGCAGCCGCTTGGCCGCCGCCACCCAGATGTTGCCCGGCCCGGTCACCATGGTGGCCGCCGGGCACTCCTCCGTGCCGTAGGCGAACATGGCCACCGCCTGGGCGCCGCCCACCGCGTACACCTCGTCCACGCCCAGCAGCTCGCACGCCGCCAGGATCGTCGGGTGCGGCAGCCCGCCGAACTCCTTCTGCGGCGGGCTCGTCACCGCCAGCGACGCCACCCCCGCCTCCTGCGCGGGCACGACGTTCATCACCACGCTGGACGGGTAGACCGCGCGCCCGCCCGGCACGTACAGCCCGACCCGGTCCACCGGCACCCACCGCTCGGTGACCGTGCCGCCCGGCACCACCTGCGTCGTCACCTCGGCACGGCGCTGGTCGCGGTGGACCAGCCGGGCGCGCCGGATCGACTCCTCCAGCGCCGCGCGCACCTCGGGCCGCAGCCCGGCCAGCGCCTCACGCAGCGCCTCGCGCGGGACCCGCGCCCGCTCGATCTCGACCCCGTCGAACCTGGCGGTCAGCTCCCGCACGGCGGCGGCCCCATGATGGCGGACCTCGTCGCAGATGGGCCGCACCTTGTCCAGGGCGGCCTCGACGTCGAGCTCGGCACGGGGCAGCACGTCGCGCAGGTCCCCGGGCAGGGAACCGCGCAAGTCGATACGGGAAATCACCCTCCCAGTCTACGGAGTCCCACCAGTGGGTCCTGTTCCGTCCACCATGCGGACACCCGCGTCCCGTCAAGCCTCGGGTCCGCCGATACGATGACCCGAAGATCAGGGCCCGAGCGAGAGGTGGCCGTCGTGGTAGGTGAGGAAGAGCTGCGGCACCTGCGCCGCTGCGTCGAGCTGGCCGCCGAGGCCCTGTCCGTGGGCGACGAGCCGTTCGGCTCCGTGCTGGTGTCCGGCGACGGGAAGGTCCTGGCCGAGGACCACAACCGGGTGGCCGGAGGCGACCACACGAGGCATCCGGAGTTCGAGCTGGCACGCTGGTCGGCCGCCCACCTGACGCCCGGGGAACGAGCCGCCGCGACCGTCTACACCTCCGGCGAGCACTGCCCCATGTGCGCCGCCGCGCACGGCTGGGTCGGGCTCGGCCGCATCGTCTACGTCGCCTCGTCGGCGCAGCTCGTGAGCTGGCTGGCCGAGCTGGGCGTGCCGGAGCCCCCGGTGCGCCCCCTGCCGGTCTCCGAGATCGCGCCGCGCGTCGTCGTGGAGGGCCCCGTGCCGGGGCTCGACGAGGAGGTACGCGCCCTGCACCAGCGCTTCCACCGGGGCACCTGAATGGGCGATCCGGACCCGGCGCCTTTACAAAGTAGATTCATGGAGGACGAGACGTGGGCAAGACGAAGGCGCAGGGCGGCACTCCGGCCACGGTGGCGCTGACCAGGGCCAAGACCGAGTTCACGCTGCACCCGTACGACCACGACCCCTCCGCCCAGGCGTACGGCGAGGAGGCCGCCGACGCGCTCGGCGTGCCGTACGAGCGGATCTTCAAGACGCTCGTGGCCGAGACCGAGAGCGGGCTCGCCGTGGCGGTCGTGCCGGTGGCGGGCAAGCTCGACCTCAAGGCGCTGGCCGCGGCCCTGGGCGGCAAGCGTGCCGCCATGGCCGACGCGGCGAAGGTGGAGCGGGTGACCGGCTACGTCGTGGGCGGCATAAGCCCGCTCGGGCAGCGCAAGCAGCTGCCCACGGTGGTCGACGCGTCGGCGCTGGAGTTCGAGACGATCTACTTCTCGGCGGGCAAGCGGGGGCTGCAGATCGAGACCGCGCCGGCCAACCTCGTCGCGCTCACCCGCGCCGTGACCTCCCCCATCGCCAAGCGCTGAGCCCCGCTCTACTCCCAGCCCGCCCCGGTCCCGGTCCTGGGCGGGACGGGCCGCGGCGCGACCGCGCGCGGCATTCCCGCTCCCGGGACGACGGTGCCGGGCGCGACCGCCCCGGGCACGACCGCTCCGGGCACGGCCGCACCCGGTACGACACCGCCCGGTACGGCCATGCCCGGGCCCCCCGGCAGGCGCGGCCGGCGGCCTCCCGGGGTCCGCGTGCCCAGCACGTCCGTGCCGGGCGGCCACAGCTGGTGCCCGTGGCGGCGCGCCCACCGCAGCCACTGCCGCTGCCTGCGCAGCATGGCCCGGATCTGCTCCGCCTCCTCCGCCTCCTTCAGTCCCGGCGTGAAGCCGCCGCCGAAGCGGGACATGTCCGCGGGGTGGAAGTCGCCCGCCGGGGTGTCGCGCAGCGCCGACTCCATCGAGGCCACCCAGATCGGCCCCGGCAGCGACGCCCCCTGGACCGACCCGTAGTACTCGCCGCCGATCTCCACCCCGCGCAGCGGGAACCGGTAGGAGCCCCGGATGTCGCCCACGCTGACCGCCGCCGCGAGCTCCGGGGTGTAGCCGGCGAACCAGGCCGAGGTGTAGCCGTTGTTGGTGCCCGTCTTGCCGGCGGCCGGCCTGCCGATGCCCTGCCCGCTCATCGTGCCCTTGTCGAACACGCCCTGCAGCACGTGGTTGACCGCGTCGGCGACCTTGCGGTCCAGCGCCTGCTCGCAGGTGGGGCGCACGCGGGTGGTCCGGCCGTCCCGGCCGGCGATCTCCACGATGGCCAGCGGCCGGCAGTACCGGCCACGCGCCGCGAACGCCGCGAACGCCGCCGCCACCGTCACCGGGTCCATCTCGTTGACGCCCAGCGTGAACGTCGGCACCTCGCGCAGCGGCCGGCCGTCGGCCCGGGCGATGCCGAGCGCCCGCGCGGTCCGCACCACGTTGCACAGGCCGACCTTGCGCTCCAGCATCATGTAGAAGATGTTCACCGACTTCCACGTGCCGGTCGACAGGCTGTACGGGCCGCCCTCGCCCTCCCCGCTGGCGTTGTGCACCCGCACACTGGGCGCGTTGACGGCCCTGCCGCGGCAGTCGCGGTAGCCCTGGGACGGCACGAGCACGCCGGGCGTCTGGAAGCCCTGGTCGAAGCGCCACCCCTGCTGCAGCGCGGTCGCCAGCGTGAACGCCTTGAACGTGGAGCCCGCCTGGAGTCCCATCCCGCCGCCGTGGGCCATGTCGGCCACCAGGTTGAACGTCGTCCGCGCCCCGTTCTTACGGTCGCCGGGGTTGCGGCCGAAGTCCTTGCTGGCCGCCATCGCCCGGATGCGTCCCGTGCGCGGCTCGACCATGGCCTCGGCGGCCACCTCGGTGTCCCGGGCGTCCACCCGGGCGCGGATCGCCCGCTCGGCGGCCCGCTGCGCCACCGGGTCCAGCGCGGTCCTGATCACCAGCCCGCCGGTGGCGAGCCGGGCCCGCCGCTCGCGCGCGGTGGCGCCGAACGCCTCGTTGGTGAGCAGCTCCCGCTGGACGTACACGCAGTAGAACGGGTACCTGCTCTGCGCGCAGCCGCCGGGCTCGGGCCGCAGCCGGATGCCGAGCTGGCTCCGCTTGGCCGCGGCGGCCTCCCGCGTGCCCACCATGCGCAGCTCGGCCATCCGGTCGAGCACGAGGTCGCGCCGCTCCTTCAGCCGCGCCCGCTGCGCCGGGCCGATCGACGGGTCGGTCGAGTACGGCATGCGCACCGCCCCGGCGAGGGTGGCCGCCTGCGGCAGCGTGAGGTCGGCGGCCGTGGTGGTGAAGAAGCGCCGGGCCGCCGCCTCCACGCCGTGCGCGCCGGCGCCGAAGTAGGCGATGTTCAGGTACCGCTCCAGGATCTCGTCCTTGCTGTACTTCTGCTCCATCGCCAGCGCCAGGCGCAGCTCGGTGAGCTTACGGGCGAGGTTGGGGGCGCGCGCCCGGTCGCGTTCCTCGTCGGTGCGGGCGTTCTCGACCAGGATGTTCTTCACGAGCTGCTGGGTGAGCGAGGAGCCGCCCTGCCGGATGCCGCCGGCCGAGGTGTTGGTGAGCAGCGCCCGGAACGTGCCGCGCACGTCCATGCCGCCGTGCTCGTAGAAGCGGGCGTCCTCGATGGCGACGATGGCCTGCCGCATGACGGGCGCCACCCGGCTGAGCGGCACCGCCCGCCGGTTGGCCTGGTAGAACTGGGCGAACGGCTTGCCGTTGCGGTCGAGCAGCCGGGTGACCTGCGACAACGGCTCCTCGCGCGGCGCCGGCGGCAGCTCCCTGAACGTGTGCGCGACGCTCCTGGCGGCGAGCCCGGCACCGCTCACGACGGGGGCGGCCATGGAGGCCGCCAGCACCCCGCAGAGCGCTCCCACCAGCCCCAGGGCGCTCACGCATCGCAACACTCTCACGCAGACGATCTGCGGCTGCTGGATCCCCGGCAAACCCGGGGATCCGACTCCTTTACTGTTCCCGGCGGATGTTCAGACCCAGGGACACGAACTGCTCGAACGGCTTGTGGTAACCGCGCACGATGTGGTGGACGCCGCGCAGCGTGGACGTCCCGTCGGCCACCGCCGCGGCCAGCACCGCGGAGAAGCCCGCGCGGATGTCGGGCAGCGTCACGTCGGCGCCCTTGAGCTTGGACACGCCGCGCACCACGGCCGAGTGCCGGGCGTTGGTGTCGTGGTAACGGCAGGCGGGGCCGCCGAGGCACTGGTCGAACACCTCGATCTCGCAGCCCATCCGCTGCAGCGCCGGCACGTACACCAGGCGGTTCTCGAAGACCGTCTCGTGCAGCACCGACATGCCCTTGCTCTGCGTGAACAGCACCATGAGCGGCGTCTGCCAGTCGGTCATGAAGCCGGGGTGGGTGTCGGTCTGGACGGCCGCCGAGCGCAGCCCCTCGGGCGGCGCGGTGGCGCACAGGTACTCGTCGTTGATGTCGAAGCGGGCGCCCATCCGGGCCAGCGTGGTGATCGCGGTCACCAGGCGGTCCTGCGGGCAGCCGTGCACCCGCACGTCTCCCCCGGTGATCAGGCCCGCCGCCAGGTACGAGAACGCCTCGATGCGGTCGCCGGCCAGCCAGATGGAGGCGCCGCGCAGCCGTTCGACACCCTCGATGACGATCCGGCGGTCGGGCGAGAGCTCGATCCTGGCCCCCATGCGCTGCAGGAACAGCGCCAGCTCGACCACCTCGGGCTCCATGGCGGCGTTCTTCACCACGGTCTTGCCCTCGGCGAGCACGGCCGACATGAGGATCGTCTCGGTGGCGCCGACGCTCGGGTACGGCAGCTCCAGCCGGGCGCCGCGCAGCCGCGTGGCCTTGGCGAAGATCCCGGCGTCGCCCACCTCGACCTCGGCGCCCATGGCGCGCAGCGCCTCGACGTGGAAGTTGACCGGCCGCCGCCCGATCGGGTCGCCGCCGACCAGCGGCACGAACGCCTCGCCGGCCAGGTGCAGCAGGGGGCCGAGCATGAGGATCGGGATCCGGTTCAGGCCGGTGAACGCGTCGGGCACGCGCGGCCGGATCTCGGCGCCCCGCTCGACGCGGATCTCCTTCTCCGTGATCTCCACGTGGATGCCGAGGGACTCCAGCATGGCCGCGGTGATGCCGACCTCGCCCACCTCGGGGGCGTTCTGGATCGTGCTCTCGGTGCCGCCGAGCATGGCGGCGACCATGTGCTTGGAGACCGCGTTCTTGGAGCCGCGCACCTCCACGTCCCCGCGCAGCGGGCCGGAGGGGTCGATCAGCCAGACCTCATCGTGATTCACGAAGCGAGCCTAACCGGGAGATACCATCAACCTGTTCCGGTGAGCCGGTTCAGTGGCACAACTCAGTGGCACATCTGAGGGGGGATCGGGTGGCGAGGCACGTGCGGGCGTTCGCGGTCACCGTCCTCGTCCTCGCCGCTCTCGCCGTGCTCGCCGGGCTGCTGTGGTCCGCCCTCTCCCCCCGCGCGCCGTACCAGGTGACGGGGCACGGGACGGTGCTGGCCGACCCGGCCACGCAGGCGCTGATCGCCGCTGACGGCTGGTTCGCGGTCGTCACGGGCGGGCTGGGTGTGCTCTGCGGGGCGGCCGGCTGGTTCCTCAGCCGCCACGACCGGCTGCCCGTGCTGCTGGGGCTCTGCGCGGGCGGGGCGCTGGCGGCGTTCGTCACGTTGTGGGTGGGCTCGACGTTCACGCTGGGGGCGGTGACCGTCGAGGCGGCCGCCACTCCGGGCGCGAAGGTGGTGGCGGGCTCGCTGCAACTGACCGCTCGCGGGGTGCTGGTGGCCTGGCCGCTGTGCGCGGTGGCGATCTTCGGGCTGATGGAGGGCATGCACGGCTACCGCGACTCGCCGCTGCGCACGCCGTATGGGGTGGGCGACCCGCCCGGGCTCGGCTGAGTCCCGGCGCTCACAGGGGCGGGCGGCGCAGGCCGTGGCCGGTAGCGCTCTCGAACGCGGCGGCCACCCGCAGCACCTTGGCGTCGGCGAACGGCCGCCCCACGATCTGCACGCCCACCGGCAGCCCGTCACCGGTGAACCCGGCCGGGACCGACGCGGCCGGCGCGTGCAGGACGCTGATCCAGTACGCCGAGCGCATCCACGCAAGGTAGTCGGGCATCGGCACGCCGTCGATCTCCTTGACGTACGGCTCCTCGACCGGGAACGGCGGCACCTGGCTGACCGGCGCGATGAGCACGTCGTAGGTGTCGAAGAAGGCCGCCATACGCTGGTAGAGACCGCTGCGCAGCCGCTCGGCGCGGGCCAGGTCGGAGCCCGTGACCTCGCGGCCCCGCTCGACGTTCCAGCGCGTGTTCGCGCCCAGACCGGTCATGTCGCCGAACGTGAGGGCGTAGTACCAAGCCCGGTAGACACGGAAGGCGTCCTCGGCGTCGGACAGGTCCAGCTCCACCTGCTCCACCCGCGCCCCGAGCCGTTCGAACACGGCGGGCGCGCCCGCCGTGACCGCCGCCGTCGCCGGGTCCACCGGCAGGCCCCCCAGGTCGGGGCTCCAGGCCACGCGCAGCCCGGCGACGCCCTCCTCCGGGTCCGGGGTGAAGTCCTCCGTGATCGCGAACGGCGAGCGGGGGTCGAACCCGGCGATGGCCGACATCATCAGCGTCACGTCGCCGACCGTGCGGGCCATCGGGCCCTCGACCGACAGGGTGTACCAGGCGGCGGTGTCGGACGGGTCGGGCACCCGGCCTGGGGTGGGGCGCAGACCGACGACGTTGCAGAACGAGGCGGGGTTGCGCAGGGAGCCGCCCATGTCGGAGCCGTCGGCGAGCGGCACCATGCCGGTGGCCAGCGCCGCCGCCGCGCCACCGCTGCTGCCGCCCGCCGACCGGGACAGGTCGTACGGGTTGCGGGTCGCGCCGAACACCTCGTTGACCGTGTGCGAGCCGGTGCCGAACTCGGGCGTGTTGGTCTTGCCCACGGTGATCGCGCCGGCGCGCCGGAGCCGGCGCACGATCAGGTCGTCGGCGTCGGGCACGTGGTGGGCGTAAAGGGGCGATCCATACGTGGTGCGGATGCCGGCCGTGTCGACCAGGTCCTTGTGCGCCACGGGCACGCCGTGCAGCGGCCCGGCCGGCTCGGCCGCGTCGGCCGCCTTGGCGGCGTCCATGGCCTGCTCGGCGGCCAGGGTGACGACGGCGTTGACCCGCGGGTTGACCTGCTCGATCCGGTCGAGGCAGGCCTGGAGCAGCTCGACGGCGCTCACCTGCCGGGTGCGCACCAGGCGGGCCATCTCGGCGGCGGTGAGGTAGTGCGGTTCGGTCACTCTCCGATCCTGCCCCACCCTGGCGCGGGCAGCCACGGCGAGCCTCGCCGACGCGCCACCTCCCCGTCCGGCACCTCCAGCCCGCGACCGGGCACCAGCACCCGTCCGAGGGCGTCCGGAGGCGCGAGTCGTCCACGGGCGGATCAACGAGACGCCCGCGGACGAGGGACGTCCGCGGGCGGGTGACGAGCGTGGTGATCGCCGGTGAGCGGGCCGCTACGGGTCAGCCGCCGAGGCAGGCGGGGCCGAGGAGTTGCTTGAGGTCACCCATCAGGGCCGGCGACGGCGTCACCCGCAGCCGGTCCTCGACCCGCATGACCGTGGTCTTCGGCCCGTTGTGCACCTGGAGGTGCACCTCCGACGTGCCGGGGTGGGTGGTGAGGATCTCCTTCAGCCGTCCCACCACCGGAGGCGTGCACCGGTTGAGCGGCAGGCTCACCAGCAGTGGTCCGCCCGCCTCCTGCGTGAGGTCGGGCGCGGTCACCTCCATGGCGATGACCTTGGCGACGTCTTCGCGCTTGTCGATGCGGCCCTTGACGAAGACGATCGCGTCCTCGGCCAGGATCGTGGAGCAGAGCTGGTAGGCCGACGGGAAGATCATCACCTCGATCGAGCCTTCGAGGTCCTCCAGCTGGGTCAGCACCCAGGTGTCGCCCTTCTTGGTGATCTTCCGCTGGACGCCGCTGAGGATGCCGCCCACGGTGACGATCTGCCCGTCTGACCGGCTCTCGTCCTGCAGGGCGGCGATGGTGCAGTCGGCGCCGGAGGCGAGGATGTGCTCCACGCCGAACAGCGGGTGGTCCGACACGTACAGGCCGAGCATCTCCCGCTCGAACTGCAGCAGCGTGTTCTTGTCCCATTCGCCGACCGGGATCTGCACGTCGAAGGTCTGGTCCTCGCCGCCGTCGATCGCGCCGAACAGGGAGTCCTGGCCGATGGCCTCGTTCTTCTTGATGTCGATGATCGCGTCGACGGCCTGCTCGTGCACCATGACCAGGCCCTTGCGCACGTGCCCGAGCGAGTCGAACGCGCCCGCCTTGATCAGCGACTCGATCACCCGCTTGTTGCAGACGATCGCGGGCACCTTGCGCAGGAAGTCCTTGAAGTCGCCGAAGCGGCCCTTCTCCTTGCGCGCCGCGATGATGCCGTCGACGACGTTGCCGCCGACGTTGCGCACCGCCGACAGGCCGAAGCGGATGTCGGTGCCACGCGGGGTGAAGTCGAAGTCGGAGTCGTTGACGTCCGGCGGGAACACCTTGATCCCCATGCGGCGGCACTCGTTGAGGTAGAGGGCCGACTTGTCCTTGTCGTCCTTGACGCTCGACAGCAGCGCGGCCATGTACGCGGCCGGGTGGTTGGCCTTGAGGTAGGCCGTCCAGTAGGACACCAGGCCGTAGGCCGCCGAGTGGGCCTTGTTGAAGGCGTAGTCGGAGAAGGGCAGCAGGATGTCCCACAGCGTCTTGACGGCGGCCGCGGAGTAGCCGTTGGCCTTCATGCCCGCCTCGAAGGACTCGAACTGCTTGTCCAGCTCGGCCTTCTTCTTCTTGCCCATGGCCCGGCGCAGCAGGTCGGCTTTGCCGAGCGAGAACCCGGCGACCTTCTGCGCGATGGCCATGACCTGCTCCTGGTACACGATCAGGCCGTAGGTGGTGCCGAGGATCTCGGCGAGCGACTCCTCGAACTCCGGATGGATCGGCGTGATGTCCTGCAGGCCGTTCTTGCGCAGGGCGTAGTTGGTGTGCGAGTTGGCGCCCATCGGCCCCGGGCGGTAGAGGGCGCCGACGGCCGAGATGTCCTCGAAGTTGTCGGGCTTCATCAGTCGCAGCAGCGAGCGCATGCCGCCGCCGTCGAGCTGGAACACTCCCAGCGTGTCGCCCCTGCCGAGCAGCTCGTACGTCTTGCGGTCGTCGAGCGGCAGCTTGAGCAGGTCGATCTGCTCGCCCGTGGTCGACTTGATCATCTTCAGGCAGTCGTCGATGATCGTGAGGTTGCGCAGGCCCAGGAAGTCCATCTTCAGCAGGCCGAGCGTCTCGCAGGTCGGATAGTCGAACTGCGTGATGATCGCGCCGTCGGAGTCGCGGCGCATGATCGGGATGTAGTCGGTCAGCACCTCGGCCGACATGATCACGCCGGCGGCGTGCACGCCGGTCTGCCGGATCAGGCCCTCCAGGCCCCTGCCGAGGTCCATCGTCGCCTTGACGTCGACGTCCTCCTCGTAGAGCCTGCGCAGCTCGCCCGCCTCGTTGTAGCGCGGATGGTCCTTGTCGAAGATGCCCGACAGCGGGATGTCCTTGCCCATCACCGCGGGCGGGAACGCCTTGGACACGCGGTCGCCGAGCGCGTAGGGGTAGCCGAGGACGCGGCCGGCGTCCTTGATGGCGGCCTTCGCCTTGATGGTGCCGAACGTGGCGATCATGGCGACCTTGTCGGCGCCCCACTTCTCGGTCACGTAGCGGATCACGTCGGCCCGCCGGCGCTCGTCGAAGTCGATGTCGACGTCGGGCATGGAGACGCGCTCGGGGTTGAGGAACCGCTCGAAGATCAGGCCGTGCGGCAGCGGGTCGAGGTCGGTGATGCCCATCGCGTAGGCGACCAGCGAGCCCGCCGCGGAGCCTCGGCCGGGGCCGACCGGGATGCCGTTCTGCTTGGCCCACATGATGAAGTCGGCGACCACGAGGAAGTAGCTCGGGAAGCCCATCTGCTCGATGATGCCGATCTCGTACTCGGCCTGCCTGCGGTGCTCGTCGTCGTAGCCCTCGGGCCAGCGGCGGTCCATGCCCTCCCAGACGGTCTTGCGGAAGAACTCGCTCTCCGTCATGCCGTCGGGGATGGGGTAGGTCGGCATCAGGTTCTTGAACTCGAAGAACCCGGTCGGATCGACCTTCTCGGCCACCAGCAGCGTGTTGCGGCAGCCCTCGGCCCACAGGTCGGAGGAGTCGACGGCGCGCATCTCGTCGGCGGTCTTGATGTAGTAGCCGCTGCCGTCGAAGCGGAACCGGTCGGGGTCGGACAGCTGCTTGCCCGTCTGGATGCACAGGAGGGCGTCGTGGGAGGCGGCGTCGGACTCGTAGGTGTAGTGGGAGTCGTTGGTGACCAGCGGCGGGATGTCCAGCTCGCGGCTGATGCGGGTCAGCCCGTCGCGGACCCGGCGCTCGATCTCGAGGCCGTGGTCCATGATCTCCAGGAAGAAGTTGTCCTTGCCGAAGATCTCCTGGTACTTCGCCGCCGCCTTGACCGCCTCGTCGTACTGGCCGAGCCGCAGGCGCGTCTGCACCTCGCCCGACGGGCAGCCGGTGGTGGCCATCAGGCCGTCGGCGTGCTCGGCGAGGATCTCCGCGTCCATCCGCGCCCACTTGCGGACGAAGCCCTCGGTGTAGGCGCGCGAGGACAGCCGCATCAGGTTGTGCAGGCCCGTCTTGTTGCGGGCCCAGATCGTCATGTGCGTGTAGTAGCCGCTCGCGGAGACGTCGTCCTTCTTCTGGTGCGGCTCGCCCCACAGGACCGGCTTCTTGTTGTGGCGCAGCTCCGGCGCGACGTACGCCTCGATGCCGATGATCGGCTTGACGCCGGCGCCGGTCGCCTGCTTGTAGAAGTCGTAGGCGCCGTGCATGTTGCCGTGGTCGGTGATCGCGATCGCCGGCATGCCCAGCTCGCCGACCTGTTTGAACATCTGCTTCAATCGCGCGGCCCCGTCGAGCATGGAGTACTCGGTGTGCACGTGCAGATGGACGAACGAGTCGCTGGACGACATGGAGCGGCGCCTCCCGGTCTGATGGTTTGCGCTCCGACTCTAGTGCTCCCCACCGACAGTCCGCCTACCCTCGCGCCAGCCTTCCGTTCGAGGGCGTGTCGCGGGGCGCGGTGCCGGTTACCCTGCTCGTGCGGTCCGGCGAATCGGGGCGTTCCGACCGCCGCGGAGGCTTTCAGGAGGTAGGGCTGGAAAGGCGAAGGATCGTCCGCATCGTTCCCATGGTGACGGCCGCCGTCCTCGGCGTGCTCCTCGCCGTCGCCGGGCTTCCTTGGTGCGACCGGCTGGCCTGCGCGGCGCTGCAGGCGGGCTGTCCGGCCACGGCACCGCCTGAGGGCAGTCTTCCCCGGGTGACCCGGCTGACGGCCGTCCAGGTGGCACTGAGCGGCTCGTACGCGGGCCTGGGCGACTCGTACTCCTCCGGCGAGGGCGTGTACGCCCCGGCCGCTCAGGACGGCGGGGCCGAGGGCGGCCAGGACGGCGAGGCGGGCGGGAAGCCCGACCCGGGACGGCTGCCGGCCGGGGAGGGCGCGGCCCCCTGCCACCGGGCGCGGGGCTCGTACGTGCCGCTGGTCGCGGGCGCCCACCGCTTCGGCGGCGGCGCGGGCTTCTGGGCGTGCAGCGGCGCCACCACCGGCCAGCTCCTGCGCGGCCAGCACGGGCAGCGCCCCCAGGTGGCCCGGGTCGACCGCTCGACCAGCCTGGTGACGGTCACCATCGGCGGCAACGACGCCGGGTTCGCCCGCGTGCTGACCGCCTGCATCGTCAAGCTGCCCTGGTCGTCGGCGTGCGTCGACCAGGACGCGGAGGTGGCGCGGCGCGTCGACGGCCTGCGGTCGGGCCTGCACGGCGTGCTGCGCGAACTGCGGGCGCGGGCGCCGCAGGCCAGGATCATCGTGCTGGGCTACCCGAGGCCGTTCCCGGCCCGCCCCGCCGACCGGGTGGACAACCTCAGCACCGAGGACCAGCTCTGGCTCAACCGCGTCACCCGGCGGCTCAACGACGTCATGCGGGAGGCGGCGGCGGGGTTCGACCGGGCGGTCGCGGCGTTCGGCGGGCCGGGGAGCGTGGAGTTCGTGGACGCGTACGACGCGTTCGACGGCCACGAGGCGGGCACGGCGCAGCCGTACCTGAACCGGCTCGTCGTGCACGTCAAGGAGCTGCGCGTGGACAGCCGCAGCTTCCACCCGACGGGCGCCGGCTACCGGCGCTTCGCCGAGCTGGTCGACCGCCAGATCGTCACGGGGCTGGGGCGCCCGATGAACAACTTCGTCCTCTCCCAGCCCTGACACCCGTTCGTCCTCGCCCGCCGCCCGCGGGACGCCGGCCCGTACCGGCCGCCGGCCGAGCGCGCCCCTTACGAGCGCGACGTCTTGTGGGCGACTTCTACCGGCCGTGAGGGCGCCCCGGGCGCGCCCCGTCCCGGAGGCGAGGCTTCGCACGCACAACGGGCCGTCACGCGCGGCGGCGTTCCTCGGCCAGGTGGAGGCCCGCCTCGATGACCGCGTTCATGATGGACCCCAGGCGCTCCTCGCCCAGCACGGGTGCGCGGCGGGCCATGCGCGCGACCAGCGACCGCTCACGCTCCATGTCGCGGCCCGCGAAGCCGCCGACCGGCTTGAGCGTCTGCACGACGCCCGCCAGCTCGGCGCGCCGCTCCAGGAGCGTCGCCAGGGCCGCGTCCACCCTGTCGATCGCCTCCCGGCACTCCGGCAGCGTGGCGGGCGTCTCGGGCCGCAGCAGCGCCCCCACGAGGGTCACGGCCTCCCACGCCGCCCGCACCTCCTCCGGGTCCACGGTCCCGACCCCGTACGAGCCCCCACCACCATGCCCGTACGCGCCACCGCCACCATGCCCGTACGCGCCACCGCCACCATGCCCGTACGCGGCACCGTGGTCCGCCTCGTGTGCTCCCTCGCCTGCCTGGCCGTACGCGTCCCCCTCGCGACGCCCGTGCGCGTCACCGTCGTTCGTCCCGTACGGCTCCCAGGCCGGCGGGAGGCCGCCCAGGACGAGGCCGTCGGCGCCCGCCGCGACCGCGGCCGCCGCCAGCTCCGGCCGGCCCGTGACGTCGGCCACCACGGGGCGGCCGGACACCTCCCGGGCCGCACGCAGCAACCCGAGGTCGAGCCGGCCGGTCTCGCACAGGATCACCTCCCCGCAGCCCTCCAGCGCGCAGTAGTCGGCCAGCCCCAGCCACTCCTCCAGCGACGCCGAGGGCCGCCGCTCCACCACGACGGGCAAACCCAGGGCCGCCGCGGCGCGCACCAGCGGGATGTCGCGGGTCCAGGACGCGCCGATCACCACGCCGTCGGCCCGCGCCGCGACGGCGGGCAGGTCACCGGCGTCCGAGGGCTCCACGAGCGGCACCCTCCCGGCCCGCCCCGGTGTCCCGCCGGACGCCCCACGCTCGCCTCCCCGCGTCGCGCCCGGTTCTCCCGGCGTCGAGCCCAGCGGCGACCTCGTCCCCTCCAGAGCCTCCCCCAGCGTCGCCTCGCGCCACCACCGCAGGACCGCGTCCACGGCGCCGGCCTCCCCGGCCCGGCCGGAGACGAAAGCCCCGCCGGAGCCGAATGCCCCATGGGAGCCGGAAGTCCCGCCGGACCCGCCGGAGGTCCACCCGTCAGGGCCACGCCGGTCGGGCCCTGCGTCGCCCCTCCTCATGGCCCCGGGCCGCTCTCCACGCCCGCCGGAGGACCGCTCACCCCGGCCGTCACGGGAACGGCCGTCACGGGAACGGGCCGGCGCCGGCACCGGCACGTCGGCCCGCCCGTCACGGGCCCGCGCGGCCGGGGACTCCCCCGTACGGGCGTCATGGGAGCCCACGGCGGGCGACTCCTCCGTACGGGCGTCGTAAGAGCGCCCGCCGGGCCGGGCGCGCAGGCTGATGCGGCCCGCGATCACCACCGCGGGTCCCGCGCCCACGCGCACCCCGCCCAGCGTGACCACGCGGCGTTCCAAGGTCGACGACATTCTCGGCTCCTCATCCAGGGCCGGCTCGCCGGAGCCGGCGAAACGAAAAAGGCAGAGACGAGGCGTCTCTGCCGGTGCCGACTCCAGGTGGTCGCTAGCTCACGACCGGCTCTCCCGGAGCCGGCTCGGTAAACGCGTAGCGACAAGTCATGTCCGAAACCCTACACCTGCCCTCCACCTGCTGGACTGTCCTTCTCACATGGCGGACTGTCCTTCAGGCGAGTCGCCGTTGATCCCTCGCTATGGGAGTATTTCTTGGCCTAGAGGGAGGGTTTGAGGCCGTTGATGTCGGATCGCAAACGGGACGGACGCCGCATCGCCGGCCGCTACCAGCTGCAGGAACCCATCGGCAAGGGTGGCATGGGCATCGTGTGGCGGGCCTATGACGAGCTCCTGGACCGGGAGGTCGCGGTCAAGGAGGTCCGCTACGCCGCCGCGCTGGGCGACGAGGTGGCGCTCCTCAACCGGCGCACGATGCGCGAGGCGAGGGCGGCGGCCAGGTTCGAGCACCCCAACGTGATCGTCGTGCACGACGTGATCGAGGAGGACGACCGTCCCTGGATCGTCATGCAGCTCGTCCAGTCGCGCTCGCTGGGCGCGGTCATCAAGCAGGACGGGCCGCTGAAGCCGCGCCGGGTCGCCGAGATCGGCCTGGCCGTGCTGGAGGCGCTGCACCGGGCGCACGAGGCGGGCGTCCTCCACCGCGACGTGAAGCCCGAGAACGTGCTGCTGGCCGACGACGGCCGGGTCGTCCTGACCGACTTCGGCATCGCCACGCTGGAGACCGAGACGCAGCTCACGGTGACCGGCCTGGCCGGCACCCCGGCGTTCATCGCGCCCGAGCGGCTCAAGGGCCTGCCGGCGCGGCGCGAGTCCGACCTGTGGTCGTTAGGCGCGACGCTCTACACGGCCCTGGAGGGCCGCTCGCCGCACGAGCGCGGCATGGCGCTGGCCACCATGCACGCCGTCCTCACCGACCCGCCGGACCCTGGGCCGCACGCCGGCCCGCTGGCCGAGGTGATCGACGGACTGCTCGCCAAGGAGCCGATCCAGCGGCCCTCGTACGAGGAGACGGCGCGGATGCTGCGGCAGGTCATCACGCCGCCGATGCCGCAGCAGCTGCCCGCGCCCACGGCGCAGATGCCGACGGCGACCGCCCAGCTGCCGGCCCAGCCGCCCGCCGGGGCCGAGGCCGAGCCGCGGCTCCCTGCCAGGAGCCGACGGCGCGCTCTCCCTCAGCCGTACGCACGTAGACGGTGCCGTCGTCGTCTACCCGGCCCCACGGGTCGGTGCTCACCGTG
>NZ_JBFAIA010000076.1:0-36379 GCF_040654455.1 Nonomuraea sp. NPDC050691 | reverse complement strand
GGCTCGCCGCTCGCCTCCGTTCCGCCGTCCGTCAGGACCCCGGGCTCGGACGCCGGCGCGCCTGACCTGCCGGCCACGCCTGACCTGCCGGCCACGCCTGACCTGCCGGCCACGCCTGACCTGCCGGCCACGCCTGACCTGCCGGACCGGCCGGAGCCGCCCGCGCCGCCGGAGCCGGGCGAGAACCGGCCGGCCCCCGTCGTCCAGGACATGGACGCCGGGTCCGGCGGGTTCGATCCGCCCTTCGCGCTGGTGGCGCTCACCGCGTTGCCCCTGGCGGGGCGGCGCCGCTACCCCCTGGGCACGTTCTGGGTGGTGATCGCCGCGACGCTGGCCACCACCGGCGCGCAGACGTGGATCACCGTGGCGAGCGTCGCCGTCGCCGCGTACAGCGCCGTGGCCCACAGCCGCAACCGGGTGCCCGCGGTGGCGTCCCTGCTGCTCGCGGCCGTGCTCGCCGGGGCCCTGGACCGGGGGATCACGCCGAGCCTGCCGAGCGCGCTGGGGCCGTACGTGGTGCTGCTCAGCGCCGGTGCCCTGGCGAGCTTCATCCGGTTCTGGCGGCACAACAGCCGCCGGCTCGCCGAGATGCGGCGTGCCCAGGAGGAGGCCATGCGCGAGGCGGTCCAGGCCGAGCGCTCGCGGATCGCGGGCGAGCTGCACGACGTGGTGACCCACAATGTCAGCGTGATGGTGATCCAGGCGGGTGCCGCCCGCAAGGTGATGGACGCGCAGCCGGAGCAGTCCAGGCAGGCGCTGGTCGCGATCGAGGCCAGCGGCCGGGCCGCCATGGCCGAGCTGCGCAACGTGATGGGCCTGCTGGCCGGCCCGGAGAGCGCCGCCGCGACAGGGGCGGGCAACGGGCTGGAGCCGCAGCCGGGGCTCGACCGGCTCGACGGCCTCGTCGAGCGGGTCCGGGCCGCCGGGGTGTCCGTGGACGTCACGGTCTCCCTGCCGGAGGGGCCCCTGCCCGCCGGGGTCGACCTGGCCGCGTACCGGGTCGTGCAGGAGGCCCTGACCAACACCATGAAGCACGCGGCCGGCGCGGCGGCCTCCGTCACGGTCGGCCACCGCGGCGACCGCCTGGAGATCGACGTCACCGACACCGGAGGCACGCCGTCCGCCCAGTCGCGCACCGGCAACGGCCGCGGTCTGATCGGGCTGCGCGAGCGGGCCGCCCTCTACGGCGGGACCCTGGAGGCGGCGCCCGTGCCCGGCGGCGGATTCCGCCTCAGGGCCGTCATCCCGTGGAGGGCCGAGTGAGCCGCCCGCTGCGCGCCGTGATCGCCGACGACCAGGCGCTGGTCCGCACCGGTTTCCGGATGATCCTCATGGCCGACGGCATCGAGGTGGTGGCCGAGGCGGCCGACGG
Organism: Nonomuraea sp. NPDC050691; assembly: GCF_040654455.1. Lineage (NCBI taxonomy): Bacteria > Bacillati > Actinomycetota > Actinomycetes > Streptosporangiales > Streptosporangiaceae > Nonomuraea > Nonomuraea sp. NPDC050691. The sequence continues at coordinate 35,007 of NZ_JBFAIA010000076.1, read as the reverse complement.
GGGCGAGGCGGTCGCCGCCGTGCGGCGCACCCGGCCCGACGTCGTGCTCATGGACATCCGCATGCCGCACATGGACGGCATCGAGGCCACCCGCCGGATCGTGGCCGGGGGAGCGGATGACACGCGCGTGCTCATCCTGACCACCTACGACCTCGACCAGTACGTCTACGCCGCCCTCACGGCGGGCGCCAGCGGATTCCTGCTCAAGGACGTCACGCCCGAGCACCTGGTGGCCTCGGTGCGGCTGGTGCGCTCCGGCGACGCCCTGCTCGCGCCGGCGATCACCCGCCGTCTGGTGGAGCGCTTCGCCCCCCGCGCCGAGGCCGCGCCCGTCGTTCATGGCGACCTCTCGGAGCTGACGCCACGGGAGCTGGAGGTGCTGCGCCTGCTGGCCACCGGCCTGAGCAACGCCGAGCTGGCCGACCGGCTGACGCTCAGCCCGACGACGGTCAAGACCCACGTCGCCCGCATCCTGTCCAAGCTGGGGCTGCGCGACCGGGTCCAGGCCGTCGTCCTGGCCTACGAGACCGGCCTGATCTCTCCCGGCCGGAGGGCCGGCTGACCGCCGGGCGTGCGGGCGCGCGAGGCCGGCGCGCCACGGCGGCGGCGTGGGTCAGCGTGTCAGGGCGGCGGCCCGGGACCTGGTCAGGGCGTCGAGCAGGCCGGGGAACGCCTCGTCCATCTCGGCTCGGCGCAGCGCGTTCATGCGTGAGGTCCCGACGTAGTACTGCCGGATGAGGCCCGCCTCGCGCAGCACCTTGAAGTGGTGGGTGGCGGTGGACTTGCTGACCGCGATGTCGAACGTCCCGCACGCGAGGTCCTCCTCGGAGGCGTCCAGCTGCGTGACGATGCTCCGGCGTACCGGATCGACGAGGGCCTCCAGCACCTGCTGGAGGTCGAACTGCGACACGTCGGGGTGCGGTGGCGTACGTCCCATGAGCCCCATAGTACGACACTCATCGAAGTTTGACGACGATCGTACTTCTGTGCTTCAGTTGCTCCCGTCATCAGGCGAGCGATGAAGGACGAGGACATGGCGAGAACTGTGCTGTTCCACGAGGTCGGCGGCCCCGAGGTGATGCGGCTGGAGGACGTCGAGCCGGGGGAGCCGGGGGCGGGCGAGGTGCTGATCCGGGTGGACGCGATCGGGGTCAACCGGGCCGAGGCGCTGTTCCGCGGCGGTCACTACATCGAGCCGGTCAGGCGGTTCCCCGGACGACTCGGGGCCGAGGCCGCCGGCGTGGTCGAGGCCGTCGGCCCCGGGGTGACCGGGTTCGAGGTGGGGCAGGCGGTCAGCAGCGTGCCGGCGTTCTCGCAGAACGACTACGCCGTCTACGCCGAGCGGGCCGTCGTCCCGGCAGCGGCGCTCGTGCACCGCCCCGACGGGGTGGACGCGGTGTCCGGCGCCGCGGTGTGGATGCCCTACCTCACCGCGTACGGCGCGCTGGTGGAAGTGGGCGGCATGCGGCCCGGTGACGTGGTGGTGCTGACCGCCGCCTCCAGCAGCGTCGGGCTGGCCGCCATCCACACGGCCAATCGCGTGGGCGCCACGCCGATCGCCGTCACCCGCACCGGCGGCAAGAAGGAGCGGCTGCTCAAGGAGGGCGCCGCCGACGTGATCGTCTCAGACGAGGAGGACGTCGCCGCCCGCGTGCTGGACCTGACCGGCGGCAAGGGCGCCGAGTACGTCTTCGACGCCGTGGCCGGGCCCGGCGTGACCGGCCTCGCGCGGGCGGTGGCGCCGGGCGGCACGCTCTTCATGTACGGGGCGCTGAGCGGGCAGCCGACCCCGTACCCGGGCTTCGACCTGGGCATGCCCGCCCTGAACATGCGCACGTACACGGTGCTGGAGACCATCAGGGATCCCCGCCGGCTGGAGCGGGCGGTGGCGTTCGTCGCGTCAGGGCTGCGGTCGGGCGCGTTCCGGCCCGTGGTGGACCGCACGTTCCCGCTGGAGGAGGTCGTGCGGGCGCACCGGCACATGGAGTCGGGCGCCCGGATCGGCAAGATCGTGCTCACCGTCGACCACTGATCGCGGCCCAGCGGATCACGTTCGCGGAGATGACGGGACGGCGCTCGTCATCGAGGCTCGACGTGGCCGGGCCGGCCCAGGTCTTCTCCACGGCGGCCGACCTCGGCTACGAGCACGCCCTGTCGTACGTGTCCGAAGACACGCACGTCGCCACCGTGCAAGGACTGCCTCTGCACGCCGAGCGGGCATGGCCCCACCTGGATCCGGACGATCTCGTCATCGTGCCGGGCTGGCGCGGCCCGGCCCGCATGGCCGGTGCCGACACCTTGCGCCGGCTGCGCGAACATCACGCGGCCGGCGGCACCGTGGCGGGCATCTGCGCGGGCGCCGACGCCCTTGGCCGGGCCGGCTTGCTCGATGGCCGCCGCTGTACCACCCACCACACGAGCCAGGACGAGCTTGCCCGCCTCCATCCGACGGCCGAGGTGGTGCGCGACGTGCTCTACGTCGAGGACGAGCGGGTGGTGACCTCGGCGGGCGTGGCCAGCGGCATCGACGTGGCGCTCCACTTGCCGAGCGCCAGGCGCGGGCCGTACGCGGCCAGCCAGGTGGCCCGCGCCTTGGTGGTGTACGCCCGCCGTCAGGGAGCCTCGCCACAGATCAGCGCGATGCTCCGGCACCGCGGTCACAACGACGAGACCGTGCACCGCATCCAGGACCTGATCGACGCGCATTTCACCCGACGGCTCACGCTCTCGATGCTGGCCGACGCCGTCGGATGCAGCGAACGGACGGTCACCCGGCTCTTCCGGCATGCGACCGGCCTTACGCCTCTGGCCTACCAGACCGCTCTGCGGCTGGAACGGGCCGAACACCTCCTCGGGCAAGGCGCGACGACCGAGACGGCCGCCCGTGAGGCCGGCTTCGGCGACCCGCGGATGCTGCGTCGCCTCCGCGCCCGTACGGAGGCCCGGCGGTGAGATGCCTCACTGGTGCGCCCCCTCAGGGCCGGGCCGCGTGGACGAGGGAAGGCGCGTGGCGGCGGCGAGCCCGGCCAGGGCGAAGACGGCCAGGGTGCCCATCGCGAGCGCGTAGGAGCGGTTCCCGGAGACCAGGTCGGAGACGAGGATCGTGCCGGCGATCGCCGTGCCGAACGACGAGCCGAGGTTGGAGACGCTGCGCGACAGCCCCGAGATCTCGCCTTGCATGCTCTCGGGCACGCTGGACTGGACGATGTTGACCGACGGCGTCAGCATCACTCCCGTGCCGAGGCCGATCAGCAGCAGCCCCGGACCGAAGGCGATCACGCTCGACGAGAGCCTGGCCAGGGCGAGCAGAACCACGATCCCGATCACTGTCACGGCGAAACCCGTCACGATCAGGGCCTTCTGGGAGCGCCTGGCGGCGAGGCGCTCGGCCGCCAGCGAGGAGACGAGCACGCCCACGGTCGCCGGGGTGAAGATCACGCCCGTCTCGATCGCGTTGTAGCCGCGCACGGTCTGGAGGAAGACGGCGACGACGAACGACGTGCCCATGAGGAGCACCCACTGGATGTTCTGCGTCACCAGGCCGATGTTGGACGTCCGGTCCCGGAACAGCCCGGTCGACAGCAGCGGTTCCTTGCCCGCGCGTTCCCACGAGCGCATGTGCGCGAAGAACCAGAGCAGGAACAGCACGCCGACGACGAGCAGGACCGTCATGAGCGCCACGTTCTGGTCGGCCTGCAGGATCCCGAACACGACGAAGAACATGCCGGCCGCCGACAGGACCGCCCCCACGGTGTCGAAGGGACGGTCCGGGTCCGGCTCGATCGGATCGACGATCCGGCGGCTGAGCAGGATGATCGCCGCGATGATGACGGTCTGGAAGAAGAACGCGGCCCGCCAGCTGATGGCCGTGGTGATGAACCCGCCGATCAGCGGTCCGGCGGCGGCGCCGATGCCGCCCATCCCGCTGATCACGCCGAAGGCCCGGGCCCGCGACACGGTGTCGCTGAAGGCGAGCGTCGCGAAGATGTAGACGGGCGGGATCAGCAACGCCGTGCCCACGCCCTCCAGCACCGAGTTGCCGAGGATCAGGATCCCGAGGCCGGGCGCGATCATGCTGAGCAGGGCGCCGGCCCCGTACAACTGGAGTCCCAGGAGAAAGCACCGCTTGCGGCCCCAGCGATCGGTCAGCTTGCTCCCGGGGATCATGAAGATGGCCATGATCAGCAGGAACAGCGTGATCGTGATCTGCACGCCCTTCACGGTCGTGTCCAGGTCCTCGCTGATGTCCTTGATCATCACGTTCATGTTCGAGCCGGCGAAGCTGCAGACGAACTGGGCGAGGGCGAGGGGCGCCAGCAGGCTCCGCGAGGAGGCGGCCGCGCCCGGGGTCGCGGGAGTGCTGGTCACGGCCGGCTCCCAGGGGTGAGCGACACGACCCTCGGGGGACGCGGGGCGACCCGGCCCGCGGGCACGCGGTGCCGCAGGACGACCTTGATCAGCTCTTCGACCACGACGAGGCTCGCAGCGAGCCCCAGGCACGCCGCCCACTGGCCCACGCCCAGCTCGGTGGTGCCGAAGACGCGCTGCAGCAGCCCGATCTCGGTGACCGCGACGATCAGGATGAGCGCGAGGGCGTAGCGGCGCAGCTGGGTCGGGCCCGGCAGGGACGCGCGCGAGAAGACCGTGTTCAGCTGGTCGCGCGCCAGCAGCCCGGCCACGACGTGGAAGAGCGACAGCGTGGTCAGCAGCATGGTGGCGCCCGCGACGGCGCCGCCCTGCCGGGCCCCGATCTGGTACGCGGCCAGCGACCCGGCCGTCATGACGAACCCCTGCGCGCACAGCCGCACCCAGTTCCCCCGGGACAGCACCGGGGCGCCGACCGGCCGGGGCGCGCGGTTCATGAGGCCCCGCGTCGGCTCGTCGAACCCCAGGGCGATCGCGACCGGGATGTCGACGAGCATGTTCACCCACAGGATCTGCAGCGGGGTGAGCGGGATGCCGCCGGCGATCCCGAAGGCCGCCGCCCCGATGAAGATCGAGATGTAGGCTACGAGGGTGGACATCTGGAAGCGCAGGTACTTGAGCAGGTTGTCGTAGAGGGCGCGCCCGTACTCCACGGCGCCGACGATCGTCGCGAAGTTGTCGTCGGTGAGGATCATGACGGCGGCTTCCTTCGACACCTCGGTGCCGGTGATCCCCATCGCCACGCCGATGTCGGCGGCCTTCAGGGCGGGCGCGTCGTTCACCCCGTCGCCGGTCATGGCGACCACGTTGCCGGTCCGCTTGAGCAGCCGCACCAGGCGCAGCTTGTCCTCCGGCGCCACCCGCGCGACCACCCCGATGTCGCCGATCCGCTCGCGCAGCTCGTCGTCGCTCATGGCCGCGAACTCGGCGCCGGTGATCGCCCGGCCGGGGATGCCCAGCTCGGCGGCGATCGCGCCCGCGGTCGTCACATGGTCACCGGTGATCATCCGGACCCGGATGCCGGCCTGCGCGCACGTGGCGATCGCGGCCTTGGCCTCCGGCCGCGGGGGATCGACGATCCCGACCATCGCGAGCAACGTCAGATCCCGCACCAGGCCGAACAGGTCGCCGCCCGGGTCGAACGCCGCCGGGTCGAGGTCACGCTGGGCCACCACCATGACCCGCTCGCCGGCCCCGGCCATGCGGTCGTTGGCCTCCAGCGCGAGCGGGCGGTTGGCGTCCGTCACCGGGACGAGCGATCCGTCCGGGGAGCGGTAGGAGGCGGCGCGGGCGATGAGCACGTCAGGGGCGCCCTTGACGTAGCAGCGGACGACCGGCTTGCCGTCCGGGCCGGTCATCTCGTGGAAGGTCGCCATGAACTTGTAGTCCGCGTCGAACGGGACCTCCCCGACGCGCGGGTAGGCGCTCCGCGTGCTCTCGACGTCGAGGCCGCCCTTGGCGGCCGGCACGATCAGCGCGCCCTCGGTCGGGTCGCCGATCAGGTTCTCGCCGTCCAGGACGGCGTCCGCGCACAGGACCTTCGGCAGCAGGTACGGGTCGAGGTCGACGTGCGCGCCGCCGACGTGCTTGATCTCCCCGGCGGTGCCGTACCCCTCGCCGGACACGGTGTAACGGTTCAGCCCCGGGATCACCATCTGCCGGGCCGTCATCTTGTTGAGCGTCAGCGTGCCCGTCTTGTCCGAGCAGACCATCGAGGTCGAGCCGAGGGTCTCCACCGTCGGCAATCGCTTCATGATGGCGTTGCGGCGGGCGATCTCGCGGGTGCCGATCGACAGCAGCGCCGTCACGACCGCCGGCAGGCCCGTCGGGATGGCGGCGACCGCCAGCGCCACGCCCGTGATGAACAGGACGTCGAACGGCTTGCCCTGGAGCAGCCCGAGCACGACCACGAGGGCGAGGGCGATACCGGCGATCGTCGCGATGATCTTGGACAGGCCGTCGAGCTGCTTCTGCAGCGGCGTCTTCTCGGCCTCCGTGCCGGCGAGGAGGCCGGCGATGTGGCCGATCTCGGTGCCCATCCCGGTCTCGGTGACGACCAGCTCGCCGCGCCCCCGGGTGACGGAGGTGTTCATGTACGCCAGGCAGACGCGGTCGCCGAGCGGCACGTCCTCGCCGGGCACCGGGCCGGTCCTCTTGGCCACCGGCAGGCTCTCGCCGGTGAGGGCGGACTCCTCGATCTCCAGGGACGCGGCGACGCAGATCCGGCCGTCCGCGGGCACCCGGTCGCCCGCCTCGACCAGCACCACGTCGCCTGGCACGAGCTGCTCGGCGTCGACCTCGACGGCCTGGCCGTCCCGGCGGACCCGGGCGACCGTCCGCATCATCTGCGACAGCGCCTGCACGCTCTCCTCGGCCTTCGCCTCCTGGCGGAGCCCGACCACCGCGTTGAAGACGGTGAGCCCGGCGAGGACGGCGGAGGTCCCGGCCTCGTGCGTGACGACCAGGCTGATCACCGCCGCGGCGAGCAGCACGATCTGCATGAAGTCCCGGTACTGGCGCAGCCATGCCTGGAGTGCCGACTCCTTCTTCCGGCTCTGCAGCCTGTTGGGGCCGTGAACCTGGAGGCGGTCGCGCGCTTCCTCGGCACTGAGGCCGCGGTCGAGCCGGACGTCGAGCTCCCGGGTCACCGTCGCCATGTCGAGCGCGTGCCATGTGCGGTGGTCGTCATGCGGCTGTCCCACGGCGGCCTCTTCCGTTCCGAGGGATGACCGATGCGACGTCCGCCCTGTCCATGGTCTGCGTCCTCCATTGCGGGAAGTGCCGCCGGTCGTCCCGGCGGAAGTGCGCGCCCGTGGGGGAAGCTCTGACCTGACCTCGAAAGAAAGTCCTGGAATGTAGGTATATGTCCCTTGCTTGGCAGGGGTAACCCTGTGGGCGGCGTGCGAGGGATTAGCCTGGAAAAGGGTGCTCTGTCCCCTCGGCGACGCTCGCGCGGCGCACCCGGCAGCCCGGCGCATGTGACGAGGGACGGAGGCATCCATGAACGACTATCCGCCGATCGCGGACCACGGCATGGTCGGAGACCTGCAGACCGCCGCCCTCGTCTCCGGCACGGGGACCATCGACTGGTGGTGCACCCCCCGCTTCGACTCCCCGAGCGTCTTCGCCTCCCTCCTCGACAGCGAGCGCGGCGGCCACTTCCGGTTCTCCGCCGACCTCGACCTCATCGCCGGGGAGACCGTGCGGCAGCTCTACCTGCCGGACACCGCGATCCTGGTGACCCGCTACATGGCGCCGAGCGGCGTCGGCGAGGTCGCCGACTTCATGGAGCCGAACCCGGCCGCCACCCCTTCCGACCGGCACCGCCTGGTGCGCGTCGCCCGGGTGGTCCGCGGCAGCCTGCCCTTCACCCTCGCCTGCCGGCCACGCTTCGACTACGCGCGGGCGGCACACAGCCTCACCATGCTCGACGACGGCTCGGCCCTCTTCCAGGGGCCCGGCATGGACCTCCATCTGCGGGCCAGCGACCGCATCACCCTGCGCGCGGACGGTGACGACGTCGTCGCCGACTTCACCCTCCAGGCCGGTGAGACGGCCGCGATCACCCTGACCGGCGACCGCGCGGGCGCCCACGTCCCGAGCCCGCTGACCCGCGCCGAGGTGCGCGACAGCATCGAGGCGTGCCAGGACTTCTGGCTCGGCTGGCTGCGCGCCTCCCGCTACCGCGGGCGCTGGCAGGAGATGGTCAACCGCTCGGCGATCACCCTCAAGATGCTCACGTACGCGCCCACCGGCGCGCCGATCGCCGCCGCCACCATGGGCCTGCCCGAGCAGATCGGCGGCGAGCGCAACTGGGACTACCGCTACACCTGGGTCCGCGACGGCTCCCTGTCCGTCCGGGCCCTCATCGACCTCGGCTTCACCGAGGAGGCGTACGCCTTCCGCACGTGGCTGCGCGAGCGCCTCGACGCGGGCGGCACGGCCTCCGGCGAGCCGTTGCAGATCATGTACCGGATCGACGGCGACCCCAACCTGACCGAGGAGATCCTCGACCACCTGGAGGGGTACCAGAAGTCCGCCCCAGTCCGGGCCGGCAACGCCGCCGCCGACCAGATCCAGCTCGACATCTACGGCGAGGCCGCCGACGCGCTGGCCCAGGCCCAGGACATCGGCGGCGTCCACGGCTGGCGGTCCTTCGCCCGGCTCCTGGACTGGCTGGCCGACACCTGGGACCGCCCCGACGAGGGCATCTGGGAGACCCGCGGCGGGCGCCAGGACTTCACCTACAGCCGCCTGATGACCTGGGTCGCCTTCGACCGCGGCATCCGCATGGCGTCGACCTACTCCCGTCCCGCCGACGTCGTCCGCTGGACGAACACGCGTGACACCGTCTTCAACCAGATCGTGCGGCGCGGCTGGAACGAGCGGCGGCAGGCGTTCGTCCAGCACTACGCCACCGACGTCCTGGACGCCTCGCTCCTGCTCATGCCCCGGGTCGGCTTCGTCTCCCCCCGCGACCCGGCCTGGCTGAGCACCCTCGACGCCATGGACCAGGAACTCGTCAGCGACAGCCTCGTCTACCGCTACGACCCCGTCGCCTCCCCGGACGGGCTGCGCGGCTCGGAGGGGACGTTCAATCTGTGCAGCTTCCTCTACGTCGAGGCCCTCGCGCGCGCCGGGCGGGTGCGGCAGGCGCGCTACGCCTTCGACAAGATGCTCACCTACGCCAACCACGTCGGCCTGTTCGCCGAGGAGATCGGCCCGTCGGGTGAGCAGCTGGGCAACTTCCCGCAGGCGTTCACCCACCTGGCGCTCATCGCCGCGGCCATGGCCCTCGACGAACAGCTCGATGACCGGGCCGACGGGCGCGCCGCGCGTCCCGTCCCGCCCTACGGAGCGTGAACGGGGACGAACGCGTGCAAATCGTACCGCCCGTCGTGGACGACGCCGTAGGAGCCCTCGGGCAGCTCGTTCCACGCGCCCGTGAGGTCGCGCATCGGTTCGGAGACGACGAAGCGCGTCGTGGGACCGAGCCGCCGCAGGCTCTCCAGCTCCGGGTGGAGGTCGCGTATCTGGGTGATGTCGGTGGAGTAGAACAGCGATCTGGGCGGCCCCACGCTGGAGTAGCGGAAGATCCAGACGCACTCGCCGTCGGAGGTGGCCACGGTCATCTGGACCGGGTGGGGGACGCCGTGGCGCCGGGCGATCTCCTCCACCAGGCCGACGGCGCGGGCGACCGCGCCCGGCGGGTCGTCGGCCAGGCCGAAGGTGAGGGCCAGGAAGAACAGCACCTCCGAGTCCGTCGATCCCTCGATGGCCGGGTACAGCGCCGGGTCCACCGCCATCACCAGGTCGCGCTTGAGCCGGAGGAACCCCCCGATGAGCCCGTTGTGCATCCACAGCCACTGCCCGTAACGGAACGGGTGGCAGTTGCTGCGCTCGACCGGGGTGCCGGTCGAGGCGCGGACGTGCGCGAACAGCAGGGGAGTGCGGATCTGCCCGGCCAGCTCGCGTAGGTTCCGGTCGTTCCACGCGGGCAGGATGTTCTTGAACACGGCGGGCGTCTTCCCCTCGCCGTACCATCCGATGCCGAAGCCGTCGCCGTTCGTGGTGTTCGGGCCGAGCCGGGCGTGCAGGCTCTGGTCGATGACCGAGTGCACGGGCTGGAACAACAGCTCGTCCGCCAGAATGGGATCTCCGTAGTACGCCATCCACCTGCACATGGCCGCCTCCTGTCGCCGATCAGGCCCGGGGGTAGCCGGGGTGGCCCGGGGGAGGGGGGTAGCCCGAGGACGGGGGACAGCCCGGCATCATGCGGTTGCGCGTCGCCATGTTCACCCAGTGCAGCAGGTCCAGCAGCACCGCCAGCACGATCCAGGCCCAGTCCCCTCCGCTGAGCCGGGCGCCGGAGACGGACAGGACGATGTACATCAGGGTCGCGAACGGCAGGAAGATCAGGCCGAGCAGGGGCCAGATCCACGTGTCGAAGACCGCTCCCACCAGCGCCGGCCGCGCGATCCAGAGGATGAAGACGGCCATTCGCGGGAAGATCCCGGCGAATATGGCGAACAAGCAGCCCATGGGTGCCTCCGTCGAACTCGGCGTCGCCCGCGTAAAAGCTGTCGGACCAGGTCACGTGCCCTCCGTCCGCCATCGTGAAAACCGCCACGCGCTGGACCATCATGAATTTGGCCCGCTTTTGGAAAGGTCAGAGAGTGCCCCCGCGAATCCGGCGCATTCGTTAATGCGAGGGCGGGTGATCCCGTAAGACGCTTTACCTCGTCATCCGGAAATGTCCCCATGGCTCGGTAACCCTGGAAGGAAGAGAGCCATGAGTAACCTCATCGTCGCTCAGCCAGGACCAGGAGGCGCAGCTGCACGAGATGGTCCAGGGCACGGCGGCCCACTAGCTCCGGCTGACCTTCCCTGGTCGTCGAGCCGGGCAGGCGGAGTGCGCCGGTGTGGCCGGTCACGGTGTCAGCGGCTTCGTCCACGACGTTGCCCGGTGGACAGGCGTCCCGACCGGGGTCAGCGAGGTACTTGGTCAGGGGCTGGACGGCTGCCCGCGAGGCGGGGCAGGAGGTCGGTGAGCACGGCCTGGGCCGCACGCCGGCCGGAGACCAGGGCGCCCTGGAGGGAGCCGGTGTCGCGGTGGTCGCCGCACACGTACAGCCCGGCGCGCAGGCGCACCGGCTTGCGCAGCGGGTGCGGCGGCGGCATCGCGGGCAGCGCCGCCGGGACCGGGTAGGTGGCCAGGTGCTCCCAGCCGGAGGTGGTGCCGTAGATCTCGGTCAGGCGCCGGCGGACCGGGCGTTCGTCGGTGTTCAGGCCCAGGACCGACGTGGACACCAGCGCTCGCCCGTCGGCGGAGTAGTCCGGTGCCGCGTCCGTGATGACCAGGGTGTCGGTGACGGCGCCGGTGGCGTCGACGATCTGGACCGGCTCGCGCAGAGGCGAACGGGGAGCGGCGTGGTAGAAGGTGGTCACCGCGCGCATCGGTGGGGCCTCGATCTCGCCCAGCAGGTCACCCGCCGCGACGGGGTCGGCGGCCACCACCACGGCCGGGCTCTCGATCGTGGTGCCGTCCGCGAGGCGCACCCCGCCGGCCGCGACCTCGCTCACGCGGGCGCCGAGGGTGATGGCGCCCGGCGGCAGCCGGTCGGCCAGTTGGCGGGGGATCTGGCCCATGCCGAGCGCGGGCAGGCCGATGGTGCCGCGTGCGAACGACCGCCAGAACAGGTGGAAGACCCGGCTGGAGGTCTCCAGGTCCCGTTCCAGGAGCACGCCGGCCAGGAAGGGGCGCATCAGGCAGTCGATCATCTTCGGGGACATGCCCCAGGCGCGCAGTTCCTCGTCGGTACGCCGTTCACGCCCGCCCCGCAGCCGGGAACCGGGCAAGGCGAGGTCGCGGGTGGTGATCGCGGCGAGCGCGGCGTTGTCGCGGAGCGTGCCCAGGCCGGCAAGCAGCCCGCTCAGCGCGTGCCGGGGATGCCGCCACGGCAGCATCACCCTGGCCCGGGCGGTGGTTCCCTGGACGATCACCCCCGAGGCGAAGGGCCGCAGGTCGAGCGCGTCGATGTCGAGGACGCGGCGGGCCTCTGGGTAGGCGGTGTTGAACACCTGATAGCCGCGATCCAGCCGGAAACCATCGACGACGTCCGTACGCACCCGGCCGCCGACACCGTCACTCGCCTCCAGCACCCGGACCGCCATGCCGGCCTCGTGCAGCCGCACGGCGCAGGCCAGTCCCGCCATCCCGGCTCCGACGACGATGACGGAGTCGCTCGTCTCCCGGCTGCTGCCCATGCTCAGGCCCTACCCCCGGCCGCTCGGCTCAGACGTGTGTCCACATGCAGGACGAACGACTGCAAGCCGCAGCCCCGGCCGGGGGGCGTCGCGACCCCTTCCCGGCCCGGCACTGCCGAAGCTACGAGGAGGGGCGAAACAGTCCGGTGGTAGGTGAAGTGAGGCCCGCCGCGTACCAGCGCGGCGGGCCTCTCTTCATGCGCCGGGTCAGGTGTGGAGGCGGTCCGGCGCCTGTACCGGGCCCTCATCCCGAGCGATCAGCCACTTGGTCGCCCAGGAGGGGTTCAGCCGCAGTGCACGTTGTTGAGTCTGAGGGTCACCCAATCCGGCACCGTCGCTTCGACGTCGATGCACTGACCGCCCGCGGAGACGTACACGGGGCCGGCGTAGTAGGTGAACGTCCCGGAGTTGGGGTCGCTCCCGCTGCCGTCGCCTCTCGATATCACGACGCTTTTCCAGCTCGGGGTGTTGGCGTAGGCGCCGTAGCCGTAGGTCAGGGCGCAGTTCTTTCGGCTGGTGGAGCTGTAGTAGACCTCCAGCGTGCCCGTACGGGTCCCGTCGCCTCTCTTGACGGGGTAGACGCCGACGCGGGTGTAGCCGCTGCCGCAGGGGCCGGCCGCGCTGGCGGGAGCGGCGCCCGCCACCAGCGTGGTCGAGACAGTCAGGGCCGCACCGGTCAGGAGGGTTGCGAGTTTGCGTGTGCGCACGAAAATCCTTTCGGCTTCCAACGGTATGATCATGGATATCACCGGCCTCCGGCCGCCGCCTGCGAGTTGTGCGCGATGTGACGGTTCGCACAAAGATCCAGACATGTCCACCAGCCGCAGCGCGGGTCCGCCCCTCACCGCCGATCAACTTGCGTCGTTCTCGTGCGGGCAGATCGCGGCCGACGTGGAACGCGCGCCCGCCACCACGAGGAAGCTCGCCGGCCGCGCGCGCCGGAAGGTCCAGGGCAACCCCGTGGTCCCGGCGCCGCCGGGTCGTCGGCCTGATCACCGCGTACGGACGTGATCGCCGGCCCCGACCGCCTGTGACGCCTGGACCTCGCCGGTCTCGGCGCAGAGGAGTGGTCCGGCTGGCGGTGGGGCGGCTGCCATGATGGTCCTCCCCGTCCCGCCGACGCTCCCGGAGGACTCCGTGCGCATCGCTCTCGCCGGCCTCGCCACCAGCCATCCGTACTCCGACGCCCGCACCCTGGCCCGGTACGCCGAGCTGGTGGTGTGGGAGCCGGACCCCGAGCGGCTGGGGCGCTTCACCGCCGAGCACCCGTCGGCGGTGGTCGTCCCGACCCTGGCCGAGGCGCTGGCGACCGGGCCCGACGGGGTGGTGCTGACCGTGCCCAACCCCGGCGTGCCCGACGCGCTGGCCGCGGTGCTGGAGACCGGGGCGGCCTGCTTCGTCAACAAGCCCGCCGCGGCGAGCCGAGACCAGCTGGAACGGCTCGACCGGCTGCCGATCCACGACCGGGTGATGTCCACGTCGGTGCTGCGGTTCGCCCCGGCGTTCGCGGGCCTGACCGTGGACCCGGCCGACGTGCAGGCCGTACGGGCCACCGTGCGGCACGACGTCGGGCTGTGGGCCACCGGCTACAACGCCTGGCAGGACACGCCGGGCGAGGGCGGCGGCACGATGGTGACCATGGGGATCCACGGCGTGGAGCTGCTGGTCGCGCTGCTCGGCCCGGACGTGCGGCTGGCGGGCGCGGCGGGCGCGCGACGGCACTACGGGACTCTGCGCTCCGAGGACACCGGCGTCATGGCGCTGCGGTGGGGCCACGGCGTCACCGGCACGGTGGAGGTCCTCGGCGTCTCGGAGGGGGAGTCCTACAGCATCACCCTGCACCGGCGCGACTCCTCCGAGACCGTCGTGATCGAGGGCGGCGACGACCCGATCCAGGGGCTCGGCTACGAGGGGACGATCGCGGCGTTCCTCGACATGGTGAAGGGCGCGCCGAGCCCGGTGCCGTGGACGCAGACCCGCGCCATCCTCGACGTCCTGGTCACGGCCCGCGAAAGCGCCCCTCCGGCCCCGCCTGCCGCCTGATCCAACCCGCACCCCCGGCCACGCATCGACACCGCGCCCGCGGGCTGGGCCGCATCGGCACCTCCGCCCCCTTACCGGGCCGCGTCGCCTTCGGCCCAGTCCATGCCAGGGGGTTCCTGACGCCCTCGCCCTGCCCTGAGCCCCCGCCCCGCAGGCTCCTGATCTCGATTCCCCGCGTCCCGTGAGCGGCGGGCCAGGGGGCCGTGACGTGCGTGGCCGTTGACAGGCGCACTCTCTCGGAGTTACGGTCTGGACCGTAAATCACGTACAGAGGGAGACCGGGTGCGGACGACAGCGGAACTCGAGGAGCGGCTGGCGCGGCCGAGCGCCGGGCTCGTCGACGATCTCGACAGGCTCGACGGCGACATCATGATCCTCGGCGCCGGTGGCAAGCTCGGCCCCAGCCTGGTGCGGCTGGCGCTCAACGCCACGGCCGCGGGCGGGCGCGACCGGCGGGTCATCGCCGTGTCCCGCTTCTCCGAGCCCGGGCTGGCCGACACGCTGCGCGCGGAGGGCGCCGACGTGGTGGCCGCCGACGCCGCCGACGAGGGGGCGCTGCGCGAACTGCCCGACGCGGCCAACGTCGTCTTCCTGGTGGGCGCCAAGTTCGGCACCGCGGGACGCGAGCACGCCACCTGGTTCACCAACACGTACCTGCCCGGCCGGGTCGCCGACCGCTTCCGCGACAGCCGCATCGCCGCCCTGTCCACCGGCAACGTCTACCCGCTCGTCCCCGTGACCGGCGGCGGCAGCACCGAGGACTCCGCCACCGGCCCCGTCGGCGACTACGCGATGAGCTGCCTCGGCAGGGAGCGGGTCCTGAGCCACTTCGCCGAGACCCACGGCACCCGCATGGCGCTGATCCGCCTCAACTACGCGGTCGAGCTCCGGTACGGCGTGCTGGTGGACCTCGCCCAGAAGGTCCTCGACGGAGAGCCCGTCGACCTGGCCACCGGCCAGGTGAACGTCGTCTGGCAGGGCTACGCCAACGAGGTCACCCTGCGCTCCCTGTTGCTGGCCGAGTCGCCGCCGTACGTGCTCAACGTCACCGGACCCGAGCTGATCTCCGTACGGCAGGCGGCCCTGGCGCTGGGCGAGGCCCTGGGCAAGGAACCGGTCTTCACCGGCGAGGAGGCCCCCACGGCGCTGCTGTCCAACGCCTCGCGCTGCCACCGGCTCTTCGGCTACCCGCAGATCACGCCCGCCGAGCTGATCGAGCACACCGCCCGCTGGGTCGCCGAGGGCGGCCCGCTGCTCGGCAAGCCCACCAAGTTCGAGCGCCGCGACGGCCGCTTCTGACCCGCGCGCACGCCACAGCCACCAACCGTGACAAAGGGGGATCCCACGTGCTCAGCACGGCTCCAGAGGCGCAGACGTCCGTGCGCCATCTCTTCCGGCGCGGCCTCGTCATCCCGGCGCACCCGCTCGCCCTGACCGAGGACCGCAAGCTGGACGAGCGCCGCCAGCGGGCGCTGACCCGCTACTACGTCGAGGCGGGCGCCGGGGGACTGGCGGTGGGCGTCCACACCACCCAGTTCGCGATCCACGGCACCGGCCTGCTCGCGCCCGTGCTCGAACTGGCCGCCCGCACGGCCGGCGAGGCCGGTCGCGGGGTGGTGCTGGTGGCCGGGGCCACCGGCCCGACCGCGCAGGCGGTGGCCGAGGCCGAGCTGGCCCGCTCGCTCGGCTACCACATGGTCCTGCTCAGCCCCCACCGCGAGCTCGACGAGGACGCCCTGATCGAGCGCGCCCGGGCTGTCGGCGAGGTGCTGCCCGTGATCGGGTTCTACCTCCAGCCCGCGGTGGGCGGGCGCACCCTGTCGCGCGACTTCTGGACGCGCCTGGCCGCCGTCGAGTCGGTGGTCGGCATCAAGGTCGCCCCGTTCGACCGTTACCGCACCCTCGACGTCCTGCACGGCGTCGTGCGCGCCGGGCGGGCGGGCGACGTCGCCCTCTACACCGGCAACGACGACCACATCCTGGCCGACCTCGTCACCACGCACCGCGTGGTGGTCGACGGGCGCGAGGTGGACATCGAGTTCGTCGGCGGCCTGCTCGGCCAGTGGGCGGTGTGGGTGCGGCGCGCCGTGGAGCTGCTGGAGGAGGCGAAGCTCGCCCGGGGCGGCGACGACGCCGCCGTGCGGCGGCTGCTCACCCTCGACGGCCACCTGACCGACGCGAACGCCGCCATCTTCGACACCGCGAACGGCTTCCACGGGTGCATCCCGGGCATCCACGAGGTGCTGCGCCGGCAGGGGCTGCTGGCCGGCCGCTGGTGCCTGGACGCCGCCGAGGAGCTCTCGCCGGGGCAGCTCGCGGAGATCGACCGGGTCTGGGCGGCCTACCCGTGGCTGCGCGACGACGACTTCGTCGCCGACGGCCTGGACCGCTGGCTGTCCTGACGTGCCCGCCAGCCAGCCGCCCCGCCCGTCCGGCGCCGTACTCGCCTCAGAGGGTGAGGCGGTACAGCGTGAGCGGGCGGCCGCTGGAGCCGCTGGTCAGGTTGCCGGTGCGCTCGGCCAGCCCGGCCAGTTCCAGCCGGTGCAGCATGCGGCGCGCGGTGCGCTGCTGCACCGCCAGGCGGTCGGCGATCTCCCGTGTGGTGAGCGGCTCGTCCCCGGCGGCGGCCCGCGCCTCCAGGAGCTTCTCCAGCGTGGAGACCGACAGGCCCACCCGCCGGGCGATGACCGGCAGGTTGTGCTCGGCCACCGGGGCCGCCGGCGCCGACTCCAGCACGATGTCGGTGTCGGCCCGCAGCGACAGCACGGCCGCGACCTCGCCGATGCGGCGCGCCCGGGCCAGCGCCCGGCGGGCCAGGCTCTCGGCCTCGGCCGCGCTGCGCCCCAGGCCGAAGCCGATGCGGACCACCTCGTTCTGTCCGGCCAGCCGCGCCAGCATGGGCAGGCAGGTGAAGCCGCCGGTGGCGTCGTGCAGCGGGCCGCGCGTGGTCACCAGCAGGTGGGTGCCGCCGCGGAAGGCCGCGATGGTTCCGCCCAGCGCGGCGGCCTCGCGCAGCAGGCCCTCCTCGTTGGCCACCTCGATCAGCCCGAGCGCGATCTGCGCGTCCTCCTGGGCCTGCCCCTCGGCCGTCAGCAGCAACTGGCGCAGCGCCACGCGGACCGAGTGGACCGACGGCACCAGCCGCAGCACGTGCATCTCGTCCCGCAGTGCCTCGTGGACGCTGCTCAGGCACGTGATCACCGGGTGGCCGGAGTGGCGGCGGTGGAAGGCGATGGCGCTCCTGGAGGTCATCTCCGGCCGGTAGGGGAGCGTGCGCAGGGCGTCGGACGGCAGGCCGGCCTCGGCGAACGTCGTCGTCACGTCGGCCGCCGACAGCGTGTCGATGGACAGCCGGGTCACGTCCACGCCCTCGTGCTGGAGCCGTACGAGGGCGCTCAGCAGCGTCGCGCCCGAGTAGTCGACGAACGCGGCGGGACGCGTCAGCACGTCGGCGTCGCGGGACAGCATGTACGGGACGATGCCGGTGAACAGCCATCCCTCGACGGCCGGGGCGTGCGCCTCGACGATCGCGGGCGCCTGGGACTCGTGGTCGTAGTCCAGGCGCAACGCGGTGACGCCGGGCTGGTCCTCGCACGTGGCCGCGACGTCGTCGACCAGATCATGCGGGCCGACGACCCCGATGACGATTCCCACCCACGTCTCCCTCTTGGCTCATTTCGGTCAAGACCGCAATCATACCCTGGTGAGGTGTCCCGGTGAAGTTCCCGTCCATGGCCGAAGCGGCGGGCCGTACCCTCGGCGACGAGGAGGTGGCCGCGGCCGAGCGGGTGATCCGCTCGGGCATGCTCAACTCCGTCTGGGGCACCGAGGCCCGGCGGCTCGAAGAGGAGATCGCGCGGATGTACGGCCTCCCCCATGCGGTCTCGTGCAGCTCGGGCACCGCGGCCCTCCATCTGTCGGTCGTGGCGGCCGCGCCGGACCCCGGAGACGAGATCATCACGACACCGATCACGGACTTCGGGACTGTGGCCCCCATCTTGGCGCAGAACGCCGTCCCTGTCTTCGCGGACGTGGACCCCGGCGACGGCAATCTCGATCCCGACGCCGTCGCGAAGCTGATCGGGCCGCGTACCCGGGCGATCATGGTGGTGCACCTGTTCGGCGCGCCGGCCCGGGTCGACGAGCTGCGCGCCCTCGCCGACGCCCACGGCCTGACGCTGATCGAGGACTGCGCGCAGGCCTGGCTGGCCGAGCTGCCCGCCCAGGAGGTCACGGGGAGCGCGGCCGGCGCGAGAGGCCCGGACCGTACGACCGGGTCCCCGCGCCTGGCGGGGACCGTGGGTGACGTGGCCTGTCTCAGCCTCCAGCAGTGGAAGCACATCACCTGCGGCGACGGCGGGGTGGCGCTCACCGCGGACGACGAGCTGGCCCGGCGCATGCGGCTGTTCGCCGACAAGGGCTGGGACCGCGCGGCCGGGCGCTCGCACGCCTCCTTCGGCCTCAACTACCGCATGACCGAGCTGCAGGCCGCGGTCGCGCGGGCCCAGCTCGCCAAGCTCCCCGGGGTGGTGCGCGCCCGGCGGCGCACCGCCGTCCTGCTGCTGGACGCGCTCAAGGACGTCCCGGGCCTGCGGCTGCCGCGCGCGGACGGCCACGCCTGGTGGCTGTTCCCCCTCGTGCTGCCCGGCGGCGGCGCGCGGGAGCTGGCCGAGGCGCTGGGCACGGCCGGGATTCCGGCCCGGGCCGGGTACCTCGGCGAGCCCCTCAACCGCGCGCCCGTCTGGCAGGGGCCCGTCTACGGGACCTCGCGCTGGCCGCTGGAGGACCACACGCCGGCGGACTGCCCCGAGGCCGAGCGGCTCGTGGCCGACACGCTGCTGATCATCGACTGGAACGAGCACTACACCGGCGAGCACGTCGAGCTCGTCGCCCGGGAGGTCGCCCGCGCGGCGGCCCGCCTCGGTGGCCGTGCGTAGTCACGGTCGGATATCAGGCGTTGACCCGGCCGGGCGCCCTCACTAGATTTCGGTCAGGACCGGTATTACTCGAAAGGAAGCCGCCATGAGGAAGATAGCGGCAGTCGGCATCGCCGCCGCGCTGGGCGTCGCGGCCGCCGGGTGCGGATCGAGCGGCTCGGACAAGAGCGCCGTGACTCTGTGGATGTACCCCGTGATCGCGGACCAGGCCAAGAGCCAGGCGTTCTGGGGCAAGGTCGAGAAGGACTTCGAGGCCAAGAACCCCACCGTCGACATCAAGGTGGACCTCCAGCCCTGGGAGGGCCGCCAGGAGAAGGTCACCACCGCCCTCATCTCCAAGAAGGGCTTCGACCTGGTCGTGCTCGGTCCCGACCAGATCCCCCAGTACGCCCAGCAGGGCACCGTCGAGGCGGTCGACGACGTGATCGCCGCCGACAAGGCGAAGTACCTGTCCAACTCGCTGAGCGCCCTCACCATGAACGGCAAGCTGTACGGCGTGCCGATCTACCAGACCATCACCGCCCCCATCTACAACAAGAAGCTGTTCGCCGAGGCCGGCGTCGACCCGGCGCCGCAGACGCTCGCCGAGCTCAAGGAGGCCGCACCCAAGCTGGCCGCCAAGAAGGTCGCGGTGCTGGACTACCCGGGCAAGCCCGAGGTCAGCCTCAACCAGAGCTTCTACCCGCTGCTGTGGGCCAACGGCGGCAGCGTCTTCGCCCCCGACGGCAAGACCGTCGCCTTCAACGGCCCCGAGGGTGTCGAGAGCCTGCAGCTCCTGCTGGACCTGAAGGCCGCCGGCGGCCTGCCGGAGAACACCGCCAGCAAGGGCAACGACATCGAGGGCGGCCTGCTCGCCGCCGGCAAGACCGCGATGTACCACGCGGCCACCGCGCTCCAGGCCACCCAGCTCGGCACCTCCATCGGCGCCGAGAACGTGGGCATCGGCCTGCCGCTGGAGGGCAGGAAGCGCGTCGCGTTCGGCATCCCCGGCGCCCTGGTGCTGGCCAAGCACTCCGAGAACAAGGACGCGGCCAGGAAGTTCGCCGCGTTCCTCGCCTCACCCGAGATGTCGGCGCAGCTGGCGAAGGAGTCGGGCTTCTTCCCCGCGCGCACCGACGTGACCGTGCCCGACCAGTCGGCCGAGGCCAAGGAGTTCGCCAAGTCCTTGCAGTACGCCTTCCCGGGTGACGCGCACCCGAAGGCCCGCCACGTGATGGCCGTGCTCGCCCCGCACATCCAGGCGGCGCTGCTCGGCAAGGAGGACGCCAAGACGGCCCTCGACGCCGCCGCCAAGGAGGCCGACGCGCTGCTGAGCAGCGGCGGCTGACCGGAGGAGAAGAACGTTGCGTCAACGCTTGCGTGACCCGGTCACCGGGCTGCTGTTCGTGCTGCCGATGCTGGTGCTGTTCCTGATCTTCAGGATCTTCCCCACCCTCGGCGCGGCGGGCATGAGCCTGACGAACTGGAACATCGGCGGGGAGTGGAGCTTCGTCGGCGCCGACAACTACGCCCGGCTGCTCGACGACGTGAACTTCTGGACCAGCCTGCGGGTCACGCTGGTGTACGCGGCGATCTACGTGCCGCTCACGGTCGTCGTGGCGCTCGGCACGGCGCTGCTGCTCAACCAGGTGGTGTTCCTGCGCGGACTGTTCCGCGGCATGCTGTTCCTGCCGTACGTCACCAGCTTCGTGCTCGCCGGCATCATCTGGCGCTGGATCTACGAGTACAGCGGCCTCATCAACGGCCTGCTGGCCAAGGCCGACCTCGGTCCGGTGCCGTTCCTGGAGCAGTCGGCGCTCGTGCTGCCCGCGCTGGCCGTGGTGTCGGTGTGGAAGGGGTTCGGCTACTCGATGCTGATCCTGCTGGCCGGGCTGAAGTCCATCCCGGGATCGTACCTGGAGGCGGCCACGGTGGACGGGGCGAGCGCCTGGCAGCGGTTCCGCCGGATCACGCTGCCCCTGCTCGAACCGACCCTGTTCTTCGTCCTGGTGATCGAGACGATCGGCGCCTTCCAGACGTTCGACACCATCTACGTGATGACCGGCGGAGGACCCGCGCGAGCCACGTACACGCTCATCTACGGCATCTACGACCACGGCTTCCGGTCCTTCGACTTCGGCTACGCGGCCACCTGGGGCATGGTGCTGTTCGCGATCGTGCTCGTCGTCTCGCTGGTGCAGCGTCGCTTTCTCGACCGGGGGAACACATGACGCTGACCGCTTCCAGGCCGCTCGTCCGCGCCGCCCACGCCGCGCGGCCGGGCCGGCGGCGGGCCAGGTGGCCGCTCGCGGCGCTGCTGGCCGTGCTGTCGGTGCTGACCGTCAGCCCGTTCCTCGCGATGGTGGTCGTGGCGCTGTCGCCGGGCGGCCGGCCTACCGTGCCGGGGAGCTGGCCCGAGTCGCTCACCTTCGACAACATCGCCCGGGTGCTGTCGTCGAGCGGCTTCGTCGGGTGGACGGTCAACTCGCTGGTCTACTCGGTGGTGTCGGTGGTGATCATCCTGCTCACCGCGTCCATGGCCGGGTACGCCTTCGCCAAGAAGCGCTTCCCCGGCCGGGACGCGATGTTCTGGACGTTCCTCGCCACCATGATGGTGCCGTTCCAGGCCACCCTCATCCCGACGTTCGTCCTGGTGAACGACCTGGGCGGGGTGGACACGTTCTGGGGCCTGATCGTGCCGACCCTGGCCAACTCCCAGGCCGTCTTCCTCATGCGGCAGTTCGTCCTCGGCCTGCCGGACGAGCTGTTCGACGCCGCCAAGGTCGACGGCGCCTCCGAGCTGCGGGTCTACTGGACGATCGTGGTGCCGCTCACCCGGCCCATCCTGGCCACGCTCGGCGTGTTCGTGTTCCTGTGGCACTGGAACGACTTCCTGTGGCCGCTGGTCATCGGGCAGAGCGACACGACCAGGACGCTCACCGTGGGACTGACCACGCTGCGGACCGAGGAGATGCAGCTCGCGGTGCTGATGGCCTCGGCGACCGTGTCGGTGGTGCCCTGCCTGATCGTGTTCTTCCTGCTCCAGCGTTACCTGGTCAACAGCATCGCGATGACCGGACTGAAGTAACCGGACCGCCTCCCCTAAGCTCTCTGGGATGCACATCTCGGCACAGACCCTCCGGGACCGCTTGCGCGGCTCGCTCATCGCCGCGACCGCCACCCCCATGACGGCGGCCGGGGAGGTCGATCTGGACCTGGTCTCGCGCTACCTGGCCGGACTGGTCGCCGACGGGGCCGGCGCCCTCGCGGTGCTGGCCCACACCGGCCGGGGACCGTTCCTGGCGCCGGACGTGCGCGCGGGCGTGATCGAGCGGGCGGTGGCGCTGGGCGTCCCCGTCCTCGTGGGCGTCGGCGGCCGGCCCGCCCCCGACGACTCCCCGGCGGACGACTTCCCGGCGGGTGACGGCTCTCCGGCGGGGGACGGGGCGGAGCGGACGGCCGAGGAGGCGCGGGTGGCGGCCGGCCTGGGCGCGGCGGGCGTCCTGGTGTTCCCCTCGGCGGGGGACCGGCCGGCGCTGCACGACGCCGTGTGGCGGGCGTCCGGACTGCCGATGATCGCCTTCGACCTCTACACCCGGCCGTGCCCGCCGGAGGTGATGGCCGAGATCCTCGCCCATCCGGGCGTGGCCGGGCTGAAGACGGCGCTGCTCTCCGACGCCATGGGCTGCCAGCGTGCCATCGCGCTCGCCCGCGCGGCGGGACGGCTGGCCATCACCGGCGAGGACCGCATGTTCGGCCCCTCCCTGCTGTGGGGCGCCGAGGCCGCGTTGGTAGGCCTCGCCGCCGCCTCGGTCGAGGTCACCGCGGCCGTGCTGGCCGCCTTCCGCGGCTCCGGCCTGCGGGCCTTCGAGGAGGCGTCCGGCCGCCTGGACCGGCTGGCGCAGGTGACGTTCACGGAGCCCATGGAGGGCTACGTCCAGCGCATGCTGTGGCTGGCGGCGGCCGAGGGCCGCATCCCCGCATCGCACGCCCACGACCCGTACGGCCCGTCGCTGCCGGCGGAGGAACGCGCGGAGGTGACGCGCCATCGCGGACGGGCCGTGCGGGCGGACCGTCCGGGCGCGACGCTCACCGAGTAGACCGCCGCGCGTCCCGGGCGTGTCCCTCAGGGGGCCGGGGTGGTCGGGGCCGAGGCGCCCGGTGTCACGAGGGGTCGTCCCCCCTGGCCCCGCCCGTGATGAGTGCGTCGCCGAGCTCCGAACGCAGATACAGGACCGAGCGGCCGTGGCGTGCGCTGGTGAGCAGGCCGGCGTCGCGCAGAGCTCGCAGGTGCTGGTTGACGGCCGAGGTGGTGACGCCGAGGCGGCCGGCGAGCTCTGTCGACGACGCCGGCGTCTCCAGCGCCGTGAGCAGGCCCGCGCGCGTCGCGCCGAGCAGTTCGGTGAGCGCCGCGGGGGAACGGCGGGGCTCCGCCTGCCAGAGCGTTCCGGCGCCGCGCGTGCCGTACATGATCAGGGGTGGCTCTTCCGGTGAGATCGGGGCGGTCACGCCCCTGCTGAAGAGCGTCGGCACCAGGGTGAGCCCTTCTCCTCCGGTGGACCGGCGGTAGCCGGCGTTGCTCACCAGGCGAACGCGTACGACGCCCTCGTCCAGGTGGACCCGCTCGTTGAGGTCGGCGAACATCGCCGCCAGACCGTGCGCGGAGATGACCTGCCCGCGATAGATGATGTCGGCCTGCAGGACCGTCCGCATCCGCGGCCACCACGGCGCGAAGCAGGTGCGCCAGTACGTCCGCAGCGCCTCCGTGATGCGCGCGCGGACGGTTGCCGGGTCGCCCCGCAATGGCGCGGGCAGCCGCCCGGGGTGGAGAACGCGCAGGTCGTCGAGCATGCGTCCCAGGGGCACACGCGCGACGGCGGCGAGTTCGTCGTCGATGCGGGTGAGGGGAGCGTGCGGCCGGGGCGTCAGATAGTCGGGCGACCACAGCGCGTCGTTCGTGAGGGCGTGCAGCAGGGGCAGGTCGAGCCCGGATCGAAGGTGCTCCGTACGCCGCAGCCAGGGCAGGTGCACGGGATAGCGTCCGGGATCCCGGAACGTGCGCAGTGACAGCGTGAGCTCGTTGATCGGTGAGGCGGCGAAGCGCACGTCGGCGACGTCCATCCCCGCGAGCTCGTACGCGATGAGTCCACCGCTCCGGACAGTGACCATGTAGTCATACGCTACATCATTGGTTTCCATGCCCCCGGTGCGAGAGAACCGGGGCGTGATCCGAACCTTCTTCCCCGAGGACCGTGTCGGCCGGTCGCTGACTCTCAGCACGATGGCGTTCGCGCTGTCCAGCGGCGTCTTCTACACCGTCAGCACCCTGTACTTCACGCTTGTCATCGGACTCGGTGCGACGACGGTGGGCCTGGGGCTGGGCATCGCGGGCGGCGCCGGTGTGCTGGCCTCGTACGCGTCGGGGCGGCTCGCCGACCGGGTCGGCGCGCATCGCGTCCTGATGGCGGCGACGGCCCTCAACGGCCTGGCGATGCTCGCCTACACGCTCGCCTCTGACGCCGTCGTGTTCACCCTGGCCGCCTGCCTGGCCGCGGTGATGCGCTCGGCGAGCAGTACGTCGAAGCAGACGATGCTGGCACGGTGGTACACCGGCCCGGAACGGGTGGCGGTCCGGGCGCGGATGCGCGTGGTCACGAACGTCTTCATCGGCCTGGGCACCCTGGCCGCCGCCGCCGCGCTCCTGACGGGCACCGCCCTGGCCTACCAGGCCGCGATGGTCGCATCCGGAGTCCTGCTCCTGGCGGCCGCGGTGCCGCTGGCACGGCTCGGGGCCCGGGTGCCGGAGCTTGCGGCCCGGATGGTCGCCTCGGCGCGAGGCCGGGCGGCCGACGCTCCCGCGGGGGGATCGTCACCGCTCAAGGACCGCACGTATCTGGCGAGCGTGGCGTGCAACGCCGTCGTGGCGGTGCAGTTCGGCCTGCTGACCGTCGGCGTCCCGCTCTGGGTCGCCTCCACCAGCGCTCCCACCGCCATCGTGTCCGTGCTGCTCGTCCTCAACACCGTGGTCGTGGCCGTACTCCAGGTGCGTGTCTCGCGTGGCGTCCACGACGTGCGCCGCGCCGGGATCGCCGTCCGGCGCGCGTCATGGCTGCTCGCGCTCGCATGCGGGTTGTACGCGCTGGCGGGCTACGGAAACGTGATCACCGCCTGTGTCCTGCTTCTCCTGGCGGGGCTCGCCCACGCCTTCGGCGAGATCCTGGGCGAGGCGGGCGGCTGGGGCATGGCCTTCGAAC
This sequence comes from Nonomuraea sp. NPDC050691, assembly GCF_040654455.1. Classification (NCBI taxonomy): domain Bacteria; kingdom Bacillati; phylum Actinomycetota; class Actinomycetes; order Streptosporangiales; family Streptosporangiaceae; genus Nonomuraea; species Nonomuraea sp. NPDC050691. Next base: position 9,602 of record NZ_JBFAIA010000076.1, on the reverse strand, counting down.
TGGCCGACCAGCGCAACGCCGGTGCCTACCAGGGCCTCAGCCAGACCGGCTACGCGATCGCCGCCATGGTCTCACCGGTGCTCGTCACCGCCACGGCCATCGAGCACGGAACCGTGGGCTGGCTGGCGCTGGCCGCGCTGTTCGTCGCCGGCGGCACCGGCGCCGCGGCGGTCGCCCGAAGGCATCGCCCCAGAGCGACGTCCGTCCCGGACGCACCCGTACCGGCCGGTGCGAGCGGGAGGGCGCGCGGGTCAGCGGCGGCCGGAGACGGCGATGCGGACCAGGTTGCGGCCGCGCACCCCGTACAGGGCGCGACGTGAGGGGTCCAGGGCCAGCTTGGGCTCCCCGCCGAACCACTGCCCGGCCAGCCCCTCGACGACGGTCTTCGCCGTGAACGACCGCAGGTCGAGCTTGTAGATCTTGTCCCCGTCCGTGCAGTAGGCCACCTCGCCGGTGACGAACAGCTCGCCGCCCTTCGCCCCGACCTGGAGCCGTCCGGTCACCTCGCGGCGGCGCAGGTCGAACGCGAACACCTCGCCGGTGCTCGCCATGCCGTACAGCACGGTCCCGGCGAGCCCGAGGGCCAGCGAGGTGATGGCGCGGGCGCCGGGCACGGGCTCGTGCTGCCACAGGAGCTTGCGGGCGGCGAGGTCCCAGGCGGCGAGGCGGGCCGCGGTGGTGACCGGCGGCAGGCCCAGGCCCTCCTGGATGAGGGTGCCGAGGTAGGCGGTGCCGCGCCGGGTGACGACCGAGTAGACGGTCTGCCGCTCGACGGCCGGGCGGTAGGTCTCCAGCTTCCCGGTGCGCGGGGAGTAGAGCGACAGCGCGCCGTTGATGTGGCCGGGCTCGGGCTGCGTGGGCATGACGATCAGACCGGTGCGCGCGTCGTAGGCGAGGTCACGCGGCCGGTCCTGCTGGTTGCCGGCGCGCGCCAGCAGCTTGGCCTCGCTGTCGCCGGCGCGGTGCGCGTACAGGGCGGCCTGCGTGTAGACGCCGAGGTACGTGGTGCCGCGCACGGTCAGCATGGTCTTCGGCTCGCCCGGGATGCCGAGCCGGGTGACCTTGCCGGTGGCCAGGTCGTGGACGTCGGCGCCGCTCTTGCCGCCCACGTAGACGCGTTCTCCGTCGCAGTGGACGGACATGGGCTCCTCGGGGGCGGCGCGCAGGCCGCGCTGCACGAGGTTGCGGTACTCGATCTGCCCGGTGGCCGGGTCGTGGACGAAGACCGCGCTGTCCTGGACGCCGTAGATGCGCCCTTCGTGGGCGAGGAGCCGGTGGGTTGCGGCCTCGAAGTACGGCACGCCGAGCACCTCCAGCTTGTCACCGGCGATCGAGTAGCGGTAGAGCGTGCCGGTGGGGCGGCCGGCGAAGTAGACGTGACCGTCGTGGAGGAGCACCGAGACGATGTACTTCTCGCCCGGCGCGGTGGCCTTGACCACCTTGAACCGGCCGGGGTCGGCCCGGTCCAGCACGAGCAGCTCGGCCAGGGAGTTCATGCCGCCCGCGATATGGGTGCCGGACATGCTCATGCTCGCCACCCAGTCGCGGTCGGCCAGCTCCGGCGGCAGCAGCTCGCGCCGCTCGCCGGTGGCGCGGTCGATGGCGACGAGGTGGGCGTTCGCCCCGACGCCCGCGTAGACGTGCGCGGCGTCGGCCTGGATGCTGCGCACGTACGCCTCACCGGGGCTGGCCTCGCCAAGGTCGCGGCTGGTCCCGGTGGCCGGGTCGTACTCGCGGACCCGGCCCGGCTCCGAGGTGCCCATGTAGATCTTGCCGTCGGGGGAGGCGGCCATGGTCCAGATGAAGTGGTCGGGGTACTCGGCGACCTTCGTCACCGTGCCGGCCACGGTGTCGATCCTGTAGAGGTCGGACCGGGCGTGCGTGGCGGCGTAGACGTCGGTGCCGGCCCGGCACATCGCCCAGATGCCGATGCCCGTCGGGATCTCGAAATGGGCCGTGACCGAATCCTTGGCGAGGTCGTAGGCGCCGACGACGTTGGGCGACAGGCCGCGCGAGCCGACATAGAGGACGCCGTTCACGATCTCGGCGTTGCCGAGCGGGCCGGCGACGCTGGCGGGGCCCAGGTCGGTGATGGTGCCCTCGGCTTCGCGGGCCCGGACGGCCGTGGCGTGCGCGGAGGTCGCGGAGGGGGCGGACAAGGGGACGGCCACCGCGGTGGTGGCCGCCGCCTGCAGGAAACGACGGCGGGGGATCATGTGCGGCTCCCTGATGAAGTTTGCCGCACGCTATAACGGCCTAGTCCGTAATGTCCAGCTCCCCGGGCGGAGCGCAGTCGCGTTCCGCCGTCCCGATCCCGAACAGTTCGGCCGCGTTGCGCCAGGCGACGCGCTCGGCCAGGTCCGGGGCGAGCTCGGCCGCCGCCACCGCGCCGAAGGCCGACGACGGGTCGATCAGCGTGGCGTCCGTGCCGAACAGCAGCCGCCGCCCGTCCACCGCCGCAGCCACCTCGGCGATGCGGCCCGCCGGGGCGTGCGACCAGCAGGGTTCGAGGTAGAGCCGGTCGCAGGCCGCGGCCGCCTCGATGGCGTACCGGAACCCGTCGGCGCCCATGTGCCCGGCGATCACCCGCAGGCCCGGCGTGTCCAGGCAGACCTGGGCCAGGTCGAGCACCGAGGCGCCCCAGGTGTGCACGAGCGCCGGGCAGCCGGCCTCGGCGACGAGCGCCAGGGCGTCCCGGAGCTGCGGCGAGGTGACGGGCGACCCCGTGTAGTCGGTGTGGATCTTCACGCCGGCGAACCTGCCGGTGGGCAGGTAGGCGTCGAGGTCGCGGGCGGCCTCGCCCAGGCGCCGCGGGTTGACCGTGACGTAGCCGAGCAGCCGGTCGTGCTCCTCCAGCACCCGGGCGAGGGCGCGGTTGCCGGCGGGCGCGTCGTAGACGACCGCCTCGGTGTGCGAGACCACGGCCCGGTCGATGCCGTAGCGGTCCATGGTGGCCAGGCTCGCCTCGGCCACGTCCATGGTGAAGAACCACGGTCCCCAGTGGGCGTGCACATCGATGATCATGAAAGGAGCCTCCGGGCGTTGCCGCCGGCCACCGCGGCGACCTCGTCGGGCGACAGCCCGCCGGTGGCCAGGCGCAGCAGGGGGACGAGGGGTTCGGCGTACGGGGTGCGCGAGCCGTACAGCAGGCGGTCCGCCCCTGCCTCCGCGACCGCGGTCTCCAGGGCGTCGGGGGAGTTGAGCAGGCGGGTGGAGGTGTGGAAGCCCGGCTCGTCGGCGGCGGCCACCAGGAAGTCGCCCAGGTGGTAGAAGTGCGTGTCCAGGAAGACCACCCGGGCGCCGATCCCCGTGAACGGCCGCCAGAACCTGCGCACGTCGCCCCCGGTGAGCACGGTCAGGCCGAGAGCGGTCGCGCGGCGCGCCACGTGTCCCACGGACGGGAATCCGGCCTCCACGCCCTGCTCCTCCGGGAAGAGCCGGACCGCGCGGACCCCGCCGGTCGCCAGGCGCTCCAGCTCGCGCGCCGCGCCGATCGGGTCGCGCAGGTCCAGCGTCCCCACCGGCACGAACGACGTCCCGTCCTGTGCCGTCCCGCGCAGGGCGAGGACCTCGTCGTTGCCGGAACGCACGTCGAACAGGGCGGCGCGCAGGCCGGCCACCGCCCCCGCCCGGATCCGGTGCCGGGCCAGCGACTTCAGCACCTCGGCGGGCGTGCCGGGCGGGCCGTCGCGATCCGGATAGGCTCCCACCAGCACGTCGACGTCAAGCGTCACCTCCAGGTCCCCGATCAGCCGCCACGCGTCGAACGCCGTCCCCTCGGTGGCGGTACCGGACCCATCCCTTATCGTCATGCGCGCCATCATGCCATTGACGTACTGCGCTCATAAAGTTACGGTCTGGACCTAAATCGAACAACAATGAACGAACGCGAGGTGGTCGGCATGCTCCGACGTCTCCTGGCCGCGGTGGCCGGCCTCTTACCCGTACTCCTCACCGCCCCCGCCGCCCCCGCCGTTGCGGTCACGCCCACGCCCGCGACCCCGTCCGCGACCCCGTCCGCGTCGGCCCCCGCGGCGAGCACGGTGACGACCTCGGGCACGACCTGCACGGACCCCGCCGTGCGCACGTACGGCCCGGCCACGGTCACCGGCGCGATCGTGGGCGCCGCCGTCCACGACGGCCGCGCCTACGTCGTCACCCGCGGCCCCAAGCCGCCCGTGCTCGCCGAGATCGACCTGAGCACCCGCAAGGTGATCAGGACCGCCACCCTGCCCGACGGCCCGGCCGAGGGCGCGCCCGAGGGCGGATGGGCCACCGCCGTCACCGGCGGCAAGGTGTACGTCGGCACCTATCCGGTGCCCGACCTCTACAGCTTCGACATCGCCACCGGCGAGGTGAGGCACCTGCGCTCCTTCGGCCGCAACGGCGGCTTCGTCTGGAGCCTGGCCGCGGCCCCCGACGGCACCCTCTACGCGGGCACCTACCCGGGCGGCCGGGTCTTCGAGTACGTGCCGTCCACCGGCGCCGTGCGCGACTTCGGCGTGCTCACGCAGGGCGAGCGCTACGTCCGCGCGGTCGCCGCCGACGACACCCACGTCTACGCGGGCCTGCTGGACAAGGCGAAGCTCATGCGCATCGAGCGGGCCACCGGCAAGGTGAGCGAGCTGGCGAGCGCCCCCACCGGCGTGGGCGCCATCACCCTGCACGGCGACCGCGTCCTGGCCGCGGCCGGCGGCGAGCTGATCGACGTGCGCAAGGACGGCTCCGACCTGCGGCGGGTGACGCTTCCGGAGGGCTCCATCGACGCCCCGGCCGCGATGGAGGACGGCACCGTCTACGTCACCTCCCGCCCCGGCGGCACCGTGTACCGGTACCGCACGGACGACACGGCGTTCACCAAGGTCGCCGACGCGCCGGCGCCCGGCGACGAGAGCCGGCGCATCCACCAGCTCGACGAGAACACCCTGCTCGGCTTCGCCGGCAGCGGCGGGCTGTGGTGGCTGGACCTGCGCACCGGCGCGTCGCAGTTCGTCGACCTGCTGGAGGCGGGGCTGCCGCCGGGCACCGAGCGGGTGCAGAGCATGCTGCTCGTGCCCAACCGCGCCCTCTACGTCGGCGGTCACTTCGTGATGGAGGTCCGCGACCTGCGCACCGGTGACAAGCGCCGCTTCCGGGTGCCCGGCGAGCCGAAGGACCTGGTGCGGCGCGGCAACAAGATCTACGCCGCCGTCTATCCCAGCGGCCAGGTCGTCTCCATCGACCTGCGCACCGACAAGGTGAAGAGCGTCGCCTTCCTCGGCCATGGCCAGCAGCGGCCGTGGGACATCGAGTACGACCCGGTGAGCGACAAACTGCTGGTGGCCAGCGCCCCGCTCGGGGCCAACCTCAAGGGCGCCCTGTCCGTGATCGACCCCGGCACCGGCCGGGTGGACTCGTACGTGGACGTCATCCCCGACCAGAGCCTCATGAGCCTGTCGCTCGACGCACGGCGGGGCGTGGTGTACCTCGGCGGCGACGTGCTCGGCGGCGGCGGCACCCCGCCCACGCGGACGACGGCCTCGGTCGCGGCCTTCGACCTGCGCAAGCGCACGGTCCTGTGGACCGTGGACCCGGTGCCGAACCACCGCACGTTCCAGGACGTCAAGGTGCACGACGGCCTGCTGTACGGCGTCTACAAGCGCGAGTCGGGCACCTGGATCGCCCTCGACCTGGCCACGCGCAAAGTGGTGCGCCAGGGCACGATCGCCGGCTACGGCGAGCTGACCGTGCACCGGGGACGGGTCTTCACCTCCGTCTTCCGCGGTGGCGGCAACGCCTACGAGCTGGGCGCCGAGGCGAAACTGCTCGCCACCGGCCTCGGCGACGAGTGGTACACCAACCCGCAGCTCCACTTCGAGCCGGGCTCGTGGAACGCCTGGGCGCTCGTGGGCCGCGAGCTGGCCAGGATCCGGCTGGACCCGGCCTGCCCGCCCTTGACCATCCCTCCGGCAGGCAATTAAGTTTCGGTCTGTGCCGAAATTCGTCTTCGATGCCCATCGTCTCATCGGGCCGGTGCCGTTCGACGACCTGCCCGCCGACCCGCGGGCCGAGATGGACCGCCTGGGCATCGACCGGGCGTGCGTGACCCATGCGCTCAGCCTCTACTCCGACCCGCAGGAGGGCAACGGCGCCCTCCTGCGGCTGGACGATCCCCGGCTCGTCCCGGTGCCCGTCGTGGTGCCGGGCGTGCCGGGGGCGTCCGCCCCCTCCGCGCCCGCCGAGGTGCGGGAGTGGGGCGCGCCGATGATCCGGCTCTGCCCGGAACGGCACCGCTTCGACCTCACCGGGCCGGTCGCGCTGCGCTGGCTGGCCGAGCTGGCCCTGCCCGTCGCGATCGACCTGGACGAGACCTCACCCGCCCAGCTCCGCACCCTCGCCGAGCGGCTGCCCGGCCTGCGTATCCTGCTCCTCAACCCCGGCTACCGGCGGCTGCGCGCCCTGGCCGAGCTGATGGCCGAGGCGCCTCTCGTGTGGGTGGAGATCGGGATGGTCAACACCCAGCGCGGCGTCGAGTGGCTGGCCGAGCGGTTCGGGGCCGAGCGGCTCGTGTTCGGCACCGGGGCGCCGGTGGCCGACGACTGCGGGCCGCGCTTCCTGCTCGATCATCTCGACCTGGAGCCGGCGCAGGTCGAGATGGTCGCCGCGGGCTCGCTGGGGAGGCTGCTGTGACCGCGGGGGAGGGCCCTGTGGCGGTGCTGGACGCGCACGGGCACGTCGGAACCTGGCCCGACTTCCTCATCCCCGACCCGACCGCCGAGGGCCTCGTGGCCACCATGGACCGCGTCGGCGTCGCGGCGATGGGCATCAGCCATCTGCTGGCCGTCGGCCCCGACGCCGAGCGCGGCAACCGGCTGGCCATGGAGACCGCCGCCCGCTTTCCCGGCAGGTTCGGCGTGTGGCAGGTCCACAACCCGCACCACCGCACCCCGCTGGTCACCGACGGGGTGTGGGGCGTCAAGCTGCATCCCGACGTCCACCAGTGCCCGCTCGACGACCCGCGCTACGAGCCCGTCTGGCGGCTCGGCCTGCCGGTGCTCGCCCACGGCCAGACCGACTCGCCGTGGAGCGACCCCGCGCTGTTCGCCGCCGTCGCCGCCCGTCATCCGGACGTCCCCCTCCTCATGGGGCACACCGGGCTCTGGTCGTACGGGTTCGACCGGGCGGCCCGCCTGGCCGGCGGTCACCCGAACCTGCACCTCGAGGTGTGCGGGTCCAGGATGACCGGGCGCTGGATCGCCCGGCTGGCCGCGACGATCGGCGCCGAGCGCGTGCTGTTCGGCTCCGACGCCTGCTTCCTCGACCTGCGGACGGGGTACGGCCGGGTCGCCCTGGCCCCGCTCACCGAGGCCGACCGGGCGCTGATCGCGGGCGGCAACCTGGCCCGCCTCCTCGGCCCCCGCCTCGCCGCCTCCCCTCACACCTGAACGCTCTCCACACCACGAAGGGATCTCCCGTGACGCTCGCCCTGTACGGCGGCACGCCCGTCCGCACCGCCCCGTGGCCGTCCTGGCCGCCTCCCCTCGACGACGCCCAGCGCGAGCTGGCCGGCAAGGTCCTGGAGAGCGGCCGGTGGGGCGCCACCCAGGGCGGCGGTGTCACCGACGACCTGGCCGCCGCCTTCGCCGCCCGGTCCGCGACGCCGTACGGGGTGGCCGTGGGCAACGCCACGCTCGGCCTGTTCGCCGCGCTGCGCGGCCTGGGCGTCGGGCCGGGCGACGAGGTGATCGTGCCCGCCTACACCTTCGTCGCCTCGGCCACCGCCGTGCTGCTCGCCGGCGCCGTCCCGGTGATCGCCGACGTGGACCCGGCCCACCTGCACCTGTCGCCCGACGCCGTACGGGCCGCACTGACCGGGCGGACCGCCGCCGTCATGCCGGTCCACCTGGCGGGCAGCCCCGCCGACATGGACCCGCTGAACGCCCTGGCCGGGCGGCACGGGCTGGCCGTCGTCGAGGACGCCGCCCAGGCCCACGGCGCCGAGTACCGCGGCCGGCCCGTCGGCGGCCTCGGCCACGCGGGCGTCTACAGCTTCCAGGCGAGCAAGGCGATGACCGCCGGCGAGGGCGGGCTGATCGTCTGCCGTGACGAGGCGGCGTACGAGGCGATCTGGTCGGTGTGCAACCTCGGCCGCAGGCTCGGCGGGCAGTGGTACGGCCACGCGTCCGTCGGCTGGAACCTGCGGCTCACCGACCTGCAGGCCGCCCTGCTGCTGCCGTGGCTGGACCGGCTCGACGACGAGATCGCCCGCCGCGACGCCTTCTGCGCGTCCCTCGAACGCGAGCTGGACCGGCTCCCGGAGGCGGCCGGGGGCCGGCCGGTGACCGTGGTGCCGCAGCCGCCCGGCACCACCCGCGACTCCCGCCACCTGCTCATGCTGCGCGTGGACGCCCCCGTGGACCGTGACTTCCTGCTCGCGGCCATGGCCGCCGAAGGGGCGCCGCTCGACGCCGGATACCCGCCCCTGGGCACGATGGACGCCCTGACCGGGGCGGGGGCCCGCGCCGAGCCGTGCCCGGCCGCGGCTTCGGCGGCGCGGAACGTGGTGTGGGTGCGCCAGGCGATGCTCATGGACGACCCCGCCCGGGCCGCGGACATCGCCGAAGCGCTCGCCAAGGTCCTCGCCGCCTGACGACACGAGCCGGTCCGACGATACGGCCCAAACCCTAATGACGTGCTCCTCGTCGGCGGCATCGTGGCCCCCGGCCCCGACGGGAAGACGGTGCTCTGGGGCGCCTCCTCCGGCGCCCCCGCCCACCTCAACGCCGTGGACGTCGACCCGGCCGGCGGTGCGCGGCCTCGTAGCGGGCGAAGGCCCACGGCTGCTCTCCTCGACGTGGCCGCCGGCCTGCTGCTGCGCCACGGCTACCGGCGGGTGACCATCGACGACGTGGCGGCCGGGGCCGAGATCGGCAAGGACACCGTCTACCTGCACTGGAAGACCCGCGCGCAGCTCTTCGGCGCGGTCTTCACCCGCGAGGTCTGCTTCGCCATGGACGAGCTGCGGCGGGCGCTGCTGGACGACCCGCGGACCTGCCTGGTCCACCGCTTCGCGCGCGTCTACTTCCTGGCCGTCGCGCGGCGGCCGCTGCTGCGCGGGTTCCTGCTGGCCGACGCCGAGCTGACGGGCAAACTGACCGCCGGCCTCGACGAGCGGCACGCCGCGATGGCCCACGGCTACTTCGACCTGTTGGCCGGCCACCGCCTGCTTCGCGAGGACATGGGCGTGGAGGAGGTCGGCTTCTCCTACCAGGCGACGTTCGAGGGATTCCTCCGCGCCTCCGACGACGGGCGTGCCTCGCACGACTGGAGCACCGGGCCGACCTGCTCGCGCGCACCGTGCGGCGGGCCTTCGAGAGCGAGGCGCCCCCGGACGACTCCGTGGTGCGGGAGGTCGCGGACGCGACCGCGGCCCTGCTCACGAAGATGATCGACGCCGACCTGGCCGAGTCGGGCGTCACCCCGGCCTGAGCGGGCTGGACGGCCCGTCGAGGGCGAAGTCCGCAGGCACCGCCCGGAACCGGTCGAGGGCCTGGTCGACGGCCGCGTTGAGGTAGAAGGCCAGGATGGTGGGCGCGGGCCCGTTGATGGTCATCGACACGGAC
>NZ_JBFAIA010000075.1:0-36683 GCF_040654455.1 Nonomuraea sp. NPDC050691 | reverse complement strand
CTCGCGCAAGCGGCGCAGCAGCTCACGGCGCTGCGCCGCGACCAGCTCGACCGGGTCGGCGAGGCGGGCCGCGGCGGCCGCGGCGAGCTTGAGATGGAACTCCGCCAGGTCTGGTCTGGGCCAGCCCACCTCGGCCAGCCAGGCGGCCACCCGCTGCTGCCCGGCCGGCGTCAGCGCGTAGACCTTGCGCTCCGGCCGATCGGGCAGCCCGTCCGCCCGCTCACAGACGACGAGCCCCGCCTTCTCCAGCCGGGCCAGCGTCACATAGATCTGACCGCGGTTCATCGACTCGCCCAGCGGGCCGAGACTCTGCCGCAGCCGGGCGTGCAGGTGGTACCCGTGTGACGGCTCCTTGGCGAGCATCGCCAGCACCGCGTCCTGCACTTCACCCTCCTAGCGCTCGGCCGGGTCGTCGCCCGTGCCGGGGTCGGCGTCGCCCGGGTCGTCGGGGAGACAGGCGGGGTCGGCGACGCAGGCCGGGTCGCCGGTGACGTCGTCGTCGGTGGACGGGTCCGGCGTCGGCGTGGGCGTCGGCTTCCGCACCAGGTCGTGCTGCCCGCCGCCGAAGACGGGCGCAGGGAACGGCTCGACCGGCTTGCCGGCCATCGCGGTCGTCATGAAGTCACGCCAGATCCTGGTGGGCGCACCGGCGCCCTGGATGTCGCCCAGGGAGACCTCCTTGTGCAGGGGGTGGCCGTTGGCGTCCTTGATGACCTTCCTGGTCTTCGGGTCGGTCTGGGGGATCTCCTTGTACATCCCGACGGCCGAGGAGAGTTGCGGGGTGTAGCCGACGAACCAGGCTTCCTTGTTCTCGTTGTTGGTGCCCGTCTTGCCGGCGATCGGACGCCCGCCGGGCAGCGAGGTGCCCGCGGCGGTGCCGTACTTGACGACCTGCTGCATCGCGTAGGTGGCGTCGGCGGCGGTGTCCCGGCTGATCACCGTTCTGGGCAGGCCGGCCTCCTCCATGAGGGTCATCCCCTTGGACGTCCTGACCGAGACGACCACGTGCGCGTCGTGGTGGACGCCGCCGTTGGCGAAGATGCCGTACCCGGCGGCCTGCTCGACCGGAGTGACCAGGCCGGCGCCGATGGACATGCCGTACGCGTGGTCCCTGGCGGCCTGTTCCAGGTTCTTCTTGTCGATCCCGGCGCCCTCGGCGATCCTCTCGACCTCCTTCAGGCCGACCTCCTGCGCCATCGTGGCGAACGCCGTGTTCACCGACTCGGCCGTGGCCCGGTCGATCTGCACGGCCGCGCCCACGTCGTGCGAGTTGCCGATCGGCTTGGTGCCGGGCAGCGTGACCGGGCCCTTGCCGGACACGTAGCTCTTGAGGCTGTAGCCGTTCTCGAGCCAGGCGGCCAGCACGTACGGCTTGAAGGCCGACGCGGCCTGCTTGTGGGCGTCGAAGGCGTTGTTGGTGAAGCTCTTGAGGTAGTCGTGGCCGCTGTAGAACGCGATCACCCGCCCGTTGCGCGGGTCCACGGCGGCCATGTTCGCGTGGATGTGCTTGTCGTGGAGGGCGGCGAGGTTGCTCTCGACCGCCTTCTTCGCGGCCCGCATGAGCTTCTTGTCGAACGTCGTCGTGACGCGGTAGCCGCCGCTGCGCAGCTTCTCCCTGCTGATCCCTCGCCGCTCCAGCTCACGCTGCACGATGTCGACCATGTAGCCGTTGACGCCCTGGAAGGTCTCCTTCTTGTCCAGCTTGGCGAGCTTGGGGAACGTCGCGGTCCCGGGCAGCCGCCCGTACGTGGCGGGATCGACGGTCGCCATCCCGCGGATGACGTAGGCGAACCGCTCCCGGGTGGGCGCCCAGTTCTTCTCCGCCTCCGTCCGGTCGAAGGTGATCGGCTGCTGGATCCGGCCCGCCAGGTAGGCCGCCTCGGCGGGGGTCAGCTTGCCGACGTCCTTGTCGAAGAACGCCTGCGCGGCGGCCTGGATGCCGTTCGCGCCGCGGCCGAAGTAGATCGTGTTGAGGTAGTTGGCAAGGATCTGGTCCTTCGACATCTCCTTGCCGGCGCGGATCGAGACGAAGATCTCCTTGATCTTCCGCTGGAGCGTCCGCTCCTGGCTGAGGCCGTCGTAGTAGCCCCGCGCCATCTCCTGCGTGATCGTCGAACCGCCCTGGACCTGCCGGCCGGTCACCGTGCTCCACGCCGCCCGCATGATGCCGGACAGCGAGATGCCGGGATCCGTGCGGAACGTGCGGTTCTCCGCGGCGATGAAGGCGTCCTGGACATGCAGCGGGATCTTGGCGATGGGGACGATCTCCCGCTTGGTTCCGAGCCGGGCGATCTCGGATCTGCCGTCCCGGTAGTAGATGATGCTGCCCTGCTCGACGGCGTGGGCCTGGGTCTGCACGGGCAGGGGGGTGTTGGCGTACGCCACCATGATCATCCCGAAGAGGCCCGCCGCCAGCACCGTGCAGGCCAGGACCACGACCTTCCAGCTCGGGATGAACCGCTTCCAGCCGGTACGAGGCGGGCGGCTGCCTTGTCCCCGATCGCTCGATCTCTCTGACTCGTCGCGACCTGGCTGCGGGCGCGGAACCATCGCCTGGGGGTCGTCGGAGGCCGCGGCGCGGCGCCGCGGCCTCCGGCGTGGCCTTTCCCCGGCACCGCTCCGGTCCGGCTCGCCCGGCGGGCCAAGCATCGCCATCACTGCGTCCCTCACCCCCTAACGGTTAGCCAATAGATAGCGGTTACCCATAAGAGGTGTCAAAACGACCAGGCGGCCTCCTGGACCGGCTTCAGCCCGGGCTGAACCAGCGGGTGAGGGCTGCCTTCAGGCTGTCGGGGTCCGCGCCTGCCCAGGCGACGTAGCCGTCAGGCCGGATGAGCAGTGCGGGGGCCGGCGCGTCGTCGGCGGTCGCGGTCACGCGGCGCACCCGGCCGCTCCAGGGCTCCGCGGTGCCGGCGAGGTCGTTCCCGCCGGTGAGGTCGAGGAGCAGGGGGCGGGCGTCGCGCAGGAGCTCGGCGAGGCGCCGGGCGTGTCCGTCGGCGGTGGTCAGGCTCAGGGGCGGCACGAACCAGCCGGTGGGCGCGGCGGGGTGCTCCTCGCCCATGTCGTAGCGGACGTCGGCGCCCGCCAGCAGGGCGGCGACCATGCGCATGTTCCCGGTACGGTCGAGGAGTTCCGCGAAGAGCCGGCGCAGTGCGGTGACATCGCCTCCGGGCGCCATCAGAGCGGTCGCCGCCCGGGTGTGCATGAGCACGCGTTCGCCGCACGCGTGGCGTTCGGTGTGGTAGCTGTCCAGCAGGCCCTCCGGCGCCCATCCCCGCAGGGTGGCGGCGAGTTTCCAGGCCAGGTTGGCCGCGTCCTGCAGCGCCAGGTTCAGGGTCGGCCCGTGGCTCACCTGTGCCGCGTCGCCGGCGACGAAGACCCGGCCGGCGCGGTAGCGGTCGGCGAGCCGGGAGTTCCGGCCGCACAGGCGGCGAAGCATCGTGGGCGCGCCCTCGGGCGGCGGGGCAAGGGGCAGGCGCACTCCGAGGACCCGTTCGACGCTGTCCTCCATCTCGGCCATCGTCATCGGCGCACCCGGTCCCGGGGAGTCGCCCGCCGGGTGATCCTCCCATTCGGCCGTGTTGATCAGCGGCCGCTCCGGGTCGTGCGCGAGGAGGGTGAAAACACCGTGATCGGTGCGGTGGAACGCCGCCGGGATCTCGCCGAGGTTGTCGATCACGACACGTCCCCCCGGCACGACACGGAAGCGGTCGCTCGGGCCGATCAGGGCCGAGCGGTCGACGACGTGGTCGTCGCCGATGCCGGGGAAGGCGATCCCGGCCTGCTTCCGGATGAGGCTGTGGCCGCCGTCGCAGCCGACGAGGTACCGGGTGGTGAAGGTCGCCTCGTTCCCGTCCGAACCGCGTGCCACGACGTCGACCCGGTCGTCGCTCTGGCTGAAGGACAGCACGTCCCACCCTCGCCGGACATCCGCGCCGAGCTCGGCCGCGCGCTCGTTGAGCACCCGTTCGAGATCGCGCTGGTTGACCGGCAGGAGATGCATCGGGTTGTCCTTGCCGAGCACGTGCAGCGGCAGCGGCAACCCGCCGAAGAAGAACCCGGGCGCCGGCGTCGGCGCTCCTCGCCCACCGCAGCGTTCGAAGAGGCCACGGTTGTCCAGCAGCCGTACGACCTGGCCGGCGAGGCCGTGCGCCTTGTCTGACAGGTCCGGTTCCGGCCGCCGTTCCAGCAGCAGGGGCCGAACCCCCGCGAGGCGCAGCTCACAGGCCAGAAAGAGGCCGGCGGGTCCACCGCCGACGATGATGACGTCGAACATCACTGACGCTTCCTTAAGGTACGCGGATGTATCTAACGGTGGACACCGTAGGGTGCCGCGATAAGATACACAAGTGAATCTAAAGCGCGAGGGGAACGCGGGGGAGCGCAAGGCGACCGGGGCGGCGGGCCGTCGCGCCGGCGGCGGCGCATCGCGTCGACGCGGCGCCGAGCTCGAAGAGGCGATCCTCGACGCCGCGTGGGACGTGCTGGTCGAGCACGGATACCCCGGCTTCACCTACGAGGCGGTCGCCGCCCGCGCCGGCACGAGTCGTCCTGTGCTCTACCGGCGCTGGCCGCAGCGCGACGACCTGCTGCTGGCCACTCTCGCCAAGTACTGGCAGCCGATCGCGGCGCCCGACACCGGCAGCCTCCGCGACGACGCGATCGGGTTCCTGCGCGACGCCAACGATCTCCGCGCGCGCATGACCACGTTGGTCAGCGTGCAGCTGATGAACCACTTCCGCGACACCGGTATCAGCTTCAGCGAGCTGCGCGACACCCTCCGCACGCCGGGCCGGGCGACCGCCTTCGAGCAGATCGTCGCCCGCGCGGTCGAGCGCGGCGAGCTGCCCGACGTGCCGCGCTCGCCCCGCGTGGTGAACCTGCCGCTCGACCTGTTGCGCCACGACATGCTCATGACGATGCGCGCGGTGCCGGACGAGTCGATCGTCGAGATCGTGGACCAGGTGTGGCTGCCGCTGCTGGGTGTGCCCGGCGCTCCGGCGCCACCGGACTGACCCTCGGGTGCGCCCCCCGCCGCCTCACGCGTGGACCCGCTCGCCGCCGGGAAATCCGGTCGAAGTCGCGGCCGGGCGGCGGCGATGATGGCTGGCATGACGTTCCGCAGGGACAGAGACCGCTCACGCCGCGAGATCCTCGTCGAGTTGCACGACTCGCTGGATCGGAGGTACCGGCCCGAAGACGTCGCCGACCTGGTGCTGCGGGCGCTGGAGGGGCGGCTGTCGAAGCGCGAGCGGGTGGTGCTGGGGCGCGCCGCCCGCCACTCCTCGCGCGGGGCGGCGTCGTTCTCCTCGATGCCGGCCGACTACGCCCGGCCGGTCGGCGGGACCCGGCAGGTCGCGGCGGCGACCCGGCTGTTCGAGCGGTCCGTGGAGGTCGATCCCGACGATCCGCGGGCGCTGCTGGAGTTCGCGGCGGCCCTGGGGAGCCCGATCCGGTGGACGCCGGACCGGACCGACTTCCTGGCCGACCGGCTCGACCGGCAGGCCCGGGACGCGGCGGGCATGGACCTGTCGAAGCGGCAGTACAACCGCCGCTTCCGCATGCTGCGCAGGATCGAGCCCGGTCGGCGGCGCCGCGCACGGTGGACGTGGCCTCGTTGTAGCTCAGAGGTAGAGCGCCCGGCTCGGGCCCGGGTGGACGCCGGTTCGAGCCCGGTCAACGAGGTCCTTCCCCCTGTGATCTACAATGTAAAGGCGGCGGCTTCCGACAGATATGAGCCTGATCTACCAGGTGACGGGCAGCGACTCCACCCCGTAAACCGTGGACTGCAACCGGAAGCGAAGATTGTCGAACGGCACCGCGAGCTTCAGCCCCGGGAAACGCTGCAGCAGCGCGGGGAAGGCCACCTGCATCTCCACCCTGGCCAGTGGCGCGCCCAGGCAGTGGTGGACGCCGTGCCCGAAGGCGATGTGCCCGCCGGCATCGCGGGTGACGTCCAGCTCGTCGGGCTCCTTGACGAACGCTTCGTCCCGGTTGGCCGCCAGGAGTGAGGGAATCACCAGGTCGCCGGCCTTGATCCGCCGGCCGCCGAGCGTGATGTCCTCGGTCGCGTGCCGGGGAGGGCCGGCGCGGTGCGCCACGGACAGGTAGCGCAGCAGCTCTTCCACGGCCGGGGTGACGGCGTCGGGCTCGTCGCGGATGACGGCGGCCTGGTCCGGCCGGTGCAGCAGCAGCAACGTGCCCAGGCTGAGCATGTTGGCGGTCGTCTCGTGCCCGGCCACCAGGAGGATGTTGCCGATCCCGAGCAGTTCGTCGTCGGTCAGGTCGTCGCCGTGCTCGCGTACCAGCAGGCCGAGCAGCTCTTCCCCGGGCTCGGCGCGCTCGCGGCGGATCAGCTCCGACATGTACGCGTTCATCTCGGCGGTGTTGGCGGCGTGCGCCTCCTGGTCCAGGGTCATGTCCAGGAGCCGGTGGCTGCGCCGCTGGAAGTCCTCGCGGTCGGCGTAGGGCACGCCGAGCAGCTCGCAGATCACCAGCGAGGGGATCGGCAACGAGAACGCCTGCACCAGGTCGGCGGGCGGACCGGCGGCCTCCATGGCATCCAGGTGCTCGGTCACGATCTGCTCGATGCGGGGCCGCAGGTGCCGCATCCTGGCCACGGTGAACTGGCCGGTCAGCAGGCGGCGCAGCCGGGTGTGCTCCGGAGGGTCGTACATCAGCGGGTTGCCGATGACGAAGCCCTTCAGCGACTCGTCGGAGTGCTCGGCCGCCCGGCCGTGCGGCCCGCGGGGGGCGTTGCTGAAGTGCGCCGGGTCGCTGAGCATCTTGCGGACTTCGGCGTACTGGGTGACGAGCCACACGTCCGGGCCGCCCGTGGCGATGGGCAGGCGGACAACCGGCCCCTCGGCGCGTAGCCGCTGGTAGTCCTCGGCGTCGTACGGCTTGGGGTCGCCATGCAGGGGTGGCAAGGGGAGTGTCGGGATCTCGGTCATCGGCCGGCTCCTTCTCATTTAACTGATACCAACCTCTCATTTCCACCGTAACACATTAAGTGAGACTCAACTCTCACCTGTTACGCTGGGCGGATGAGCAGTACCGACGCGCCTCGCCGCCGGCGCGCCGACGCCGCCCGCAACGCGGAGCGGATCATGCGCACGGCCCGGGCGGCGTTCGCCGAGGCCGGCGGCGGCATCACGCTGGAGGAGATCGCCCAGCGGGCCGGGGTGGGGCTGGCCACGCTCTACCGCCACTTCCCGAGCAAGGAGAGGCTCGTCCGCGAGGTCGTCGAGGAGCTGATGCGCGAGGAGATCGAGCCGGCGATCACCCGTGCGCTCGCCGAGCGGGACCCGTTGCGCGGCATGTCGGTCGTGCTGGAGACGGTGCTGGCCCTGGCATCGGGGCAGCCCGGCATTCTCGCCACGGCCAGGGACGCCGGAGCGCTCACCGCCGACCTGGCCCCCCGGTTCATCGAGCCGCTCACCCGGCTCATGCACAACGCCCAGTCCGCCGGCCAGGTCCGCGCCGACCTGGAGCCGGACGACCTGATGCAGCTGCTCGACATGCTGCTCAGCACGCTGCGGCCGGCCGCGGGCCCGGGTGAGGGCTGGCGCCGCCCCCTGGTGCTCCTGCTGGACGCCCTCCGTCCGGACGGCGCAACCCCTCTGCCTCCGGTGACGCCGCCCGCCCCCTGCTGATCACACCGCCGTCAGGGCTGGTGATGGGTGTCGGAGAAGGGCAAGGTGGCCGTCACCCATCAAAAGCGCTGGCCGAGGCCGGGGGAAAGCACTGGTGAAGGGTGTCCAGGCAGGGCGCCCTGCTCCTCCGGTACCCGGAGTGCTCGACGTGTCACTCGACGGCCGCGCGGATCACTATCGGATCAGCGTGGAGTACGGCAGATTCAAGGGGAAGCGACTCGGGCGCGGACGGTCGAGGGGCGTTCGGTGGAAATGGTCCGTCAGAAGGAGGACGTGTGACAGGGGCACGAGTACTGGTGGTCGGTCTCGATCCCGCCAAGCTCCAGGGCTGGGAGCCGGAGCCGATCCAGGCGGCGATAGCGCGCGGCCGGGCCCGTTTCGGCGATCATGGGATCGAGGCGGACTGGTGCCTGGTGGCACTCGACGAGAACCCCGAAGGAACGCTCGTGGAGGCGCTGACCCGCGAGGACTATGTGTGCGTGGTGATCGGGGGCGGCATTCGCAAGCACGAGCCGTTGCTCGAATTCTTCGAGAAGGTGGTCAACCTGGTGCGGCAGCACGCCCCGGACGCGGCCATCGCCTTCAACAGCGGTCCCGAGGACTGCGCCGACGCGGCCCTGCGGTGGCTGCGCTAGCCGACGGTCAGGACGTGTGGACGGGAGCCGCGCCGACCCAGCGGTGATAGGCGTCCAGGTCGACGTTGCTGCCGCACACGATGGTGGCCACGTGCCGGCCGGCGAAGCGGTCACGGTCTTCGAGGATCGCCGCGAGGCCGAGCGCGGCCGACGGTTCGACGACGAGGCCGGCGTGGTCGAGGAGCATCCGCATGCCGGCGATGATCGACGCCTCCTGGACCAGGACGGCGTCGTCGGCGACCAGGAGGAGGTCGTCGAGGACGGCCGGGATGGGACACCGGGCGGCGACGCCGTCAGCGATGGTGTCGGTCGAGTCGGTGGTGACGACGCGTCGTCGGCGCCAGGAGTGTGTCATCGCGGGGGCGCCCAGCGGCTGGACGCAGATCACCTCGACGTCGGGCGCACAGGCCTTCACCACATGACCCACACCGGTGGCCAGCGCCCCGCCGCCGAGGGCGATCAGGACGGCGTCGAACGAGGGCGTGGTCTCCACCAGTTCCAGGCCGATGGTCGCCGCGCCCTCGCAGGTCTCGATGTCCAGGCTGTCTTCGACCAGCCGGATGCCGTCGTGCCGCGCGATGGCCGCCGCCCGCTCGCGAGCCATGTCGAAGTCGCCGTCCACCAGCTCCAATGTGGCGCCGAGCGCGCGGATGCGATCGAGCTTGGCCGCGGGCGCGAAGCGGGATGCCACGACGGTGACGTCGAGCCCCCGGCGGCGACCGGACCAGGCGAGGGCTTGGCCGAGGTTGCCGGCGCTGGCGCACACCACGGCTCGCGAGCCCTCGCCGGCGAGCAGGCTCGCGACCAGCTCGGTGCCGCGGGCCTTGAAACTGCGGACCGGGTTCGCCGTTTCGAGCTTGATGCTGACCGCGCACCCGAGGGCGGGCTCCAGCGCCTCGCAGCGGTACAGCGGAGTGTCGAGGAAGATCGGGTCGATCATCCGGCGAGCCGCCCGGATCCGAGCAGTGTCGAGGCGCGTCTCGTGCACGGCACAGCAGCGTAGCAGCCGCCTGTGGTGCTGTCGGTGGACGCGGCCCGCGCGCATGACCGATCATGGGGCGATGACGCTCCGCACGCACGAGGCCGATCTGTTCGAGAGCTCCAGGGGACGCTTGGAGGCGATCGCCTACCGGCTGCTGGGATCGGCTGGTGATGCGGAGGACGCGGTGCAGGACACGTACCTGCGCTGGCATGCTGCGGACCGGGAACGGATCGAGACGCCCGAGGCGTGGCTGACCAAGGTGCTCACCAATCTCTGCCTCAACCGGCTCACCTCGGCGCGGGCCAGGCGGGAGACCTACGTGGGGCAGTGGCTTCCCGAGCCGGTGCTGGACGGGGATCGGATGCTCGGTCCCGCCGACACCTTCGAGCAGCGGGAGTCGGTCTCCATGGCGATGCTCACCCTGATGGAGCGGCTGTCCCCCAATGAGCGCGTGGTGTATGTGCTGCGCGAGGCGTTCGGGTACGCGCATAGCGAGGTCGCGGAGATCCTGGACGTCACCGAGTCGAACTGCCAGCAGATCTACCGGCGTGCCAAGCAGCATCTGGCCGTCGAACGATCCCGCACGCAGGTCGATGCGGCCGCCGCGCGGAAGATCGTCGAGGAGTTCCTCGCCGCGGCCCTCAGCGGCGACACCGAGCCGCTGATCCGGCTGCTCGCCGGCGACGCGGTCGGCGTGGCCGACGGCGGCGGCAAGGTCGTCGCCCGGAGGACCCCGGTCATCGGAGCGATGGGCATCGCCCAGTACCTGCGTGGCATGTTCAAGCCGAGCGACTCCAAGCGAGCCCTCGTCGGTGGCGATCCCGTCTTCTACGCCGTCGTCGTCAACGGCGGTCCTGCCGTGCTGGTCGAGGCCGGCGAGCAGGTCATCGGCGTGGTCTGCCTCGATGCGACCGCTGACGGCCTCGCCTCGGTCCACATCCAGGTCAACCCCGACAAACTTCAGCGCATCGCGCGCCAGTGGGCGGCCGCTGAACCTCATCGCCCGCTGGCGACGAAGTGGTGACCCGGATCACACTCGTTCGCTGTCAGGGATCGCGCGCCTGTCCGGTTCAGGAGGTGCAAGCAACCAGATAGGAGCGAGCCATGAAGCACCGCATCGTCGTCCTGGGAGCCGGGTACGCCGGGGCCAACACCGCCGGTCGTCTCGCCAAGCGGCTGCACCGCGACGAGGTGGAGATCACCCTGGTCAACGGCGACCCGGAGTTCGTCGAGCGGGTGCGCATGCACCAGCTCGCCAGCGGGCAGGATCTGCGTCCCCGCCCGCTGAGCGACCTCTTCGCGGGCACCGGCGTACAGGTCCGGACCGCGCGGGTCACCGCTGTCGACGTGGAGGCCAAGACCGTCGATCTCGGCGGTGAGATCCTCGCCTATGACACCCTCGTGTACGCCCTGGGCAGCGTCATCGCCGATCACGGCGTCCCCGGTGTCGCGGAGCACGCCTACGACGTGGCCGGCAAGCAGGCCGCTCTGCGGCTGCGGGCGCGACTGGGCGAGGTGGAGCCCGGGGGCACCGTGCTGATCGTGGGCGGCGGCCTGACCGGCATCGAGGCGGCCACCGAGATCGCCGAAGCCCACCCGGACCTTGAGGTCGCGATCGCCGCCCGCGGCCGCGTCGGCGGCTGGCTCAGCGACAAGGCCCAGCGCCACCTGCGCGGCGCCTTGGACCGGCTCGGCATCGCGGTCCACGACCACGCCGACATCACGCGCGTAGAAGCGAACGGCGTGGTCACCGGTGCCGGCGGAAGCATCCGGGCCCAGGTGACGGTGTGGACCGCGGGTTTCACCGTGCACCCGATCGCGGCCGCCACCACGCTTGAGGTGTCCGACGGTGGCCGGATCGTCGTCGACGCCGGCATGCGATCGGTCTCGCACCCCGATGTGTACGCCGTCGGCGACGCCGCGCTCGCCGAAGGAGCGGGCGGCAGGCCGCTGCGGATGTCCTGCGCCTCGGCGAACCCCATGGCGTGGCTGGCGGCCGACGTCATCGCCGCCCGCCTGACCGGTCGCGAGGTTCCCCGGAGCACGATCGGCTACTCCGTGCAGTGCATCAGCCTCGGACGCCGCGATGCGATCATCCAGCGTGTGACCCCCGACGATCAGGTCACCTCCACCGTCATCACGGGCCGGGCCGCCGCCCGCATCAAGGAGATGATCTGTGCCGGCGCGGCCTGGAGCGTCTCCCACCCGACCATGATGATGCCGAGCCGGCGCCGCCACCTCGCGGTCACCGGCGCAGGGGGAACTGCTCGGGCCGTCCCCTGCCGCTGATGCGGCCGCACTACGGCGGATCCGGCCACCGCTGGAGCGCGGCCTCAGCGTGGCCGGCGGCCGCTCAGGTGTGGTTGGCGAACCGCACGGTGACGGACAGGCCGCCCCCGGGGAGTGCGTGGGTGGTGAGTGGCGTGGTGGGCGCGCGGCTGGTCGCTCGCCATGGTGGCCTCCGTGCTGGTCACCGTGTCGCTCGGACTACTGATCGCCGGGGGTGTCCGCACCGCCTGCGTGACCGGCAAGGGGGAGGGCCCCTGTCCCGCGCCCTTGGTGGGACCCGATGGCACGGCGGTAGAGGACAAGTACTACTTCGTGTACCAGCCGCTCAAGGGGAACGGCAGCATCACCGCCCGAGTGTCGGACATGAGCGGGCAGATCCGGCTGCCGGACGCCGTACCCGGGGTGCGCCACGTCCAGGAGGGCGTGGTGCCGTGGGCGAAGGCCGGGCTCATCGTCCGGCAGAGCCTCAAGCAGGGCACACCGTATGCCGCCGTCATGCTCACCGGAGGCCACGGCGTGCGGATGCAGGACAACTTCACCCACGACGTGGCCGGCGGCCCGCACAACGGCCGGCAGTGGCTGCGGCTGACCAGGTCGGGCGACACCGTCACCGGCCACGAGTCGGACGACGGCCAGGCGTGGAGCGAGGTCGGCACGGTCGAGCTGGCCGGGTTGCCGGAGACGGTCGAGATCGGGTTGTTCGCCACCTCGCCGGGCGCCCTGTGGGAGATGGCCTCAGCCTTCGCCCAGGTCACCGCCACCTTCGACGACATCCAGCTGCGGGGCGCGAACGGTTCCTGGCGCCGCGACGACGTCGGCGTCGTCATGGAGTCCGACGGCAAGACCCCGCATCACCCGGGCGGGGTCGTCGAGTCCGGCGACAAGCTCATCGTGACCGGGGGCGGTGACAT
This sequence comes from Nonomuraea sp. NPDC050691, assembly GCF_040654455.1. NCBI lineage: Bacteria > Bacillati > Actinomycetota > Actinomycetes > Streptosporangiales > Streptosporangiaceae > Nonomuraea > Nonomuraea sp. NPDC050691. The sequence goes on along the minus strand of NZ_JBFAIA010000075.1, from coordinate 24,211 downwards.
CGGGCCCGCCACGGCGGAGGGCGGTGTGCGCGCCGACCTCATGCTGATCGGCGGGGGCGTGGGGCTGATCCCGGTGCTCGTGGTGGCGGTCACGTTCTTCACCGCGGAACGCCGGCGCGGGCTGATCGCGACCGGCCCGCCGGCCGGGCCGCATCCGGGGCGGCGGCTGGCGGCCAAGGCGGCGGTGGTCGGCGCGATCGCGTTCGTGGCGGGGCTGGTGACCTCGGGGGTCGTGGTCCCTGCCGGCCTGGCGATGGTGCGCGCCCATCAGAACCCGGTCCAGCCGATCACCCCGGCCACCGAGCTGCGGATGATCGTCGGCTACGCGGCGCTGACCGCGGCCGCCGCCGTGCTGGCGCTGGGCCTCGCCGCGCTGGTCAAGCGGGGGTGGTCGCCGCCGGGCTGGCCATCGCGCTGGTCGTCGTGCCGTACCTGCTGGCGACCGTGGGTCTGGCGCCATGGCTGCTGATGATCACCCCGGCCGCCGGGTTCGCGATCACGCAGAGCATCCCCACGTTCGCGCATGTGGACGTGGGCCAGTCGCTGCTCGTGGGCTACTACCCGCTCCCGCCATGGGCGGGGCTGGCCGTGACCTGCGGGTACGCCGCCCTCGCCCTCGGGGCCGCGACAGCCGTGCACCGCAGGAGGACTTCACGCCGGGCTCCGCTTCCCTGAGGACTCGGGGCCGTGTCTCGGGATGGACCCGGGGCCACTCAGCCGACGCCGGCGGTCTGTCCCCCGGGCTCCATCACGACCGCGATGCGCTCCTGCCCTCTCGGGCGGCTCAGGGGGCGGCGGCGATCGCGGCGCGGATGGCGTCGGCGCGCTCCTTCGGGAAGGGCGCGGACGTCGCGAGGCCAGGCCCCGTACATGACGGCGACGTCGATGACCATCACGTCGGCGGCTTCGGGCTGTCGCTGAGCAGGGCCGCGTTCACGGTGATCGCGGTCATGCTGCTGGATCCTTCGTTCGGGGTGGTGATGATCAGAGGCGGGCGGCGGTCTGGACGGTGCTCTTCTGTGAGCACGGATTTCCGCGTGATGACGCCCCGAAGTGGATTATAACGCTCGTTATAACCGGCCGTGTGCTGGGCGGTCTCCGGGCCGGCGACACGGAGGAGCTGGGTGATGGGCAGAATGCCGCGAGCCGGCCGCCACCCTCCCGGGCGCCTCTGATGGAGTGTCAGTGCGCGGCGTCCAGTTTCGCCCGCTGTTCAGCCGTCAACTCCAGGTCCACCGCGGCCAGGCTCTCGTTCAGTTGCTCCACCGAGGAGGCGCCGACCAGCGGGATCACCGGGATCTCGGCGCCGATGAGCCAGGCGAGCACCACCTGGTTGACGGTCGCTCCGGTCTCCCGGGCCACCTCCCGCAGCGCGGCCAGGCGCACGGGTGTGCCGGCGTGGTCGAAGGCCGCGCCGAGCGGCTTGTCCTGGCGGACGTAACCGCCGCCCAGGAGGGGCGAGTACGCGACGAGCGTGAGTCCGGGCTCGGCCCGCAGGTAGCCGAGCAGATCCCCGCCGGCCACACCGAGGTTGCCGTCCCTGGATCGCAGCGTCGGCAGATCGGTGCGCTGCCTCAGGTACGTGTGGTGGTACTGCAGGACTTCGTAGCCGGGCAGCCCGGCCTCGGCCGCCAGGCGGCGGGCCCGCTCGAGCCGCCACGACCAGTGGTTGCTCGCCCCGAGCAGACCCACGGCGCCTTCCGTGACCAGCCCCGCGAAAGCCTCGACGGTCTCCTCCAGCGGCACGCTGGAACCTTCGACATACACGTGTGCGTACAGAAGGTCCAGCTTGTCCACGCCGAGCCGTTCCCGGCTTCGCTCCGAAGACTCCCGGATCACTGGGGCGGACAAGCCCTCGAGGTCGTGGCTGAGGGTGGTCGTCGCGACGTTGGGCCGCCCGCCGAGCTTGGTGGCGATGACGATCTCGTCCCCGACCCCGCGGCTGCGGCGCCAGCGGCCGAGCAGCGCCTCGCTCTCTCCGCCCTGAGTGCCGTTGACCCAGTACGCGTAGTTGTTGGCGGTGTCGAGGAAAGTGCCGCCGGCTTCGACGAACCGGTCGAGGATGGCGAACGACGTCGTCTCGTCGGTGGCGGTGCCGAACAGCATCGCGCCAAGGCTCAGCACGCTGACGTCACGGCGGGTCTTCGGATCGTTGCCGATCGTGCGGTACTTCATAGGGAATCCTTTCCTGTTGTTCGTCTCTGTCGGGGTTTCTCTGACCCCGGGGATCGCCGTGAGCCCGGCATGGGTCACAAGCGGGTGTCCAGCCGGCCGGACGGCAGATCGCGCAGGCGGCGCAGCGGGCCCGGCACGTACGTCTGGATGAACCCAGAGAAGACCACGTTTCCCGCCACGACCCCCGCGACGATCACCGCGCCACCCAGGACGACCAGCGCCAGTCCGGCACCGCGATCCGCCAGCGGGATCAGCAGGCCGGTGGGGGCCAGGCCGGCTTTGCCGAGCGGAACGGCCCGCGCGCCGCCCAGCCGTGCCGCCATCGGCCGCGCGGCCAAGGCGCCGACGATGCCGCCCAGGCTGGTGGCCGCGATCAGTAAGCCGGTCTGGCCCGCGCCGATGCCGACGTCGTCGACCAGGAAGAGCACGACCAACGACGTGTAGCCGGTCAGGGCCAGGTTGGCCGCGCAGCCGTACAAGGTGTTGCCGCGGAGCAACGGATCGCGGGCGACCAGGAGCATGCCGTCGCGGATCTCGGCGCGCAGGCGCCGGTGGGGCCCGGGCGTGCGGACTTCGCGGCGTTCGATGCGGGCCAGGCAGACGGCCGAGACGGCGAAGCTGGCGGCGTCGGCGATCAGGCCGCCGACCGCGAACGGAGGCGCGTCCAGCACGGTCACCGCGACCATGGGCAACGCGACGCCGGTGACGGAGCTGCCCAGGCTGCTGACGCTTTCCCCGATCCACAACAACCGGAAGTCGCGCCGGCGCAGCAGCCCTGAGCGGGTCGCCTCGGTGATCGTCATGGCCGGCCCGGCACCGCGCGGGCGAAGGTGAACACGGTGCCGCGTTCCCGGCCGTCGTCGGGCAGCTCGCGCTCCGCCCACTTGTTCATCACGGCTTTGAGCTCGGCGGCGTATTCGGCCAGCTCCTCGTCGGTGACGCGGATCCAGGCTTCGGTCGAGAACGGCCCGAGCGGCCAGCGTTCCTGCTCGGACTGGGGCTGGTCCGCCCAGCGGCGCACGTGGCCGGTCTGCCGCTCCAGGTTGAGCGATTCGACGGCCCGCGCCACCGCCTCGCCCGCGGCGTCGTCGGCGAAGTCGGTGGAGGACCAGCACAGGGTGGGAGTGGTCCTGCGCCACCAGCGTTCGCGCCGGTCGCGGGCCAGCTCCGGCGCCTCCTCGATGAGACCGGCGGCCGCCAGGGCGCGAAGGTGGTGGCTGACGTTGCCGACCGCTTCCCCGGTCTGTTCGGACAGGGTGCTGGCGGTGGCGGGGCCGTCGAGTTTCAGCAGGTCGAGGAGGCGGCGGCGCACCGGGTGCGCCAGGGCTGCCAGGACCCGCGAATCGCTGATCGAATTGTCGTGGTCGGGCACGGGGAGGAGCGTATACGCACAAGAGTCATTGCACAACACTGCTTGTACATCTGCTCGTCCTCGTGGGTCACCGGGTCGGCGTGGTGCTGGAATCGGGCCGGACTGATACGGGGCCATCTCCGCCCTCGGCCCGGTGAAGGCGAGCGGCGTCGTCGCAGACGTCATCTGCGGCGACGTAGAAGTCGTCAGGGGTGGTGCGTGGTGATGGCGTCGGTCTCGGCGCACCGGTTGGCGGTGCAGGTGGGGCAGGAGCGGGGCGCCGGGCCCACGCTCGTCCGTGGCCTACGCGGCCGCGGCGATGGCGGCGGCGATGAACAGCACCTGCAGGGCGGTGCGGACGGGCAGTGGAGTCACGGGCTTTCCGGCCAGAGTGAGGCCGCGGCGGGCGGCTGAGACGTTGGCCGGGAACATGGCGGCCATGAGCAGCGCGAGCCCGATCGCGGCGAGCGGCGCCAGGGGCGGGACCAGCAGCCCGGCGGCGCCGGCCAGTTCCAGGACTCCGGTGAGGGTGACCAGCAGGGCCGGATGCGGGAACGCCGGGGGGATCATCGCGACGAAGTCACGGCGCCATGAGGGCAGGAAGTGCGGGACGCCGGTGGTGACGAACATCAGGGCGAGAGCCCCGCGCAAGGCGGGCTGCCAGCCGTCCAGGACGTCGATGCCGGCCAGGCCGAGCACTCGCAGGACGACGAAACCACCGATCAGGGCGATGAACGGAACCATACCGTCCCTCCAATCTTGTCACCGGAAAGATTGGGGGAGGTTCGTGATTTTGTCAATGTCAAGATAGGGTGAGCCCGGCACCATGGATCATCGGAGTGTGGAGGTGAGGCAGATCAAGCAGACCGGCTACCATCACGGCAACCTGCGGCGCGCTGTCATGGACGCCGCTCTGGAGGCCATCGCGGAATCAGGCCCGGCCGGATGGAGCCTGCGCGAGCTGGCCCGGCGCGCGGGCGTCTCCCACGCCGCGCCCGCCCACCACTTCGGCGACAAGGCGGGCCTGCTGACGGCCGTGGCCGCCGAGGGGTTCGAGGTGTTCGCCGACACCCTGGAGCGGGCGGCCGACGACGTGCTGGACGTCGGAGTCGCCTATGTCCGCTTCGCCGTCGCCCATCGGTCCTACTTCGAGGTGATGTTCCGGCCGGAGCTGTATCGCGCGGATGATCCCAGCCTGGCGGCGGCGCGTGAGCGCGCGGCTCATGTGCTCGTCACCAGTGCCGGCAAGCTGTCGCCGAGCCCGGCGCAGGACCGCCTGACCACCATCGCCGCCTGGTCGCTCGCCCACGGCTTCGCCGGCCTGTGGCTGAGCGGCGCCCTGCCCGAAGCCGCCCACGACGACCCGGAGGCCCTGGCCCGCTCCGTGATCCGGCTCTTCTCCGGCACGACGCGCTGATCGGTGAGCCCCGTACCTTGTCCGGCCGGGCCTCTTCCGTGGCTGGCACTTCGCCGAGGCGAGCGTGACGGCAGTCCTGTGCCGAGCGTGACGCCACGCTTGGCACGGGACCGCGGTGCGAACGGCGGACGCACCGCTCGCGCCGCAGTCGGTCTCGTCACTCGAAGACCTCGCTCCGGTTGTTGACGATCTCGTCCAGCAGGGCAGGGGTGTCGGAGTACCGGCCCGCCGTTGTGCTGTTGAGCGGCTCGGTGAGGGTCGCGAAGGCGTACCGTCGCCTGGAACCGCACCGGGCCCGGTGGCGGGCCGCCCGCGTAGGCCTGCCATCCGGTCGACTGACGCTTCATCGACGAACGACGACGCAATCATTAGTGCGCCGAACGACTGGCTAGACTTGGCGCATGGTGAACCCGCCCAAGGAGACGCCCGCCCCGTGGGAGGGCCTGCCCAGCTGGCTGCTCGGCCAGACCGCCAACCACGCGCACCGTCTGGTGGGTGACGGGTTCTCGTCCGTAGGCGCCCGTGGGTACCACTACCGCCTGCTGGCGACGCTGGAGGAGGCCGGCCCGGCCAGCCAGGCGGCGCTGGGCCGCCGTAGCGGCATCCACCTCAGCGACATGGTCGCGACGATCAACGAACTCGCCGACGGCGGACTGGTCGAGCGCGCCCCGGACCCCTCCGACCGGCGGCGCAACATCATCTCGCTGACCTCGGCGGGCAAGCGGCAGCTACGGCGACTGGAGGAGCGGCTGGCCGAATGCCAGGACGAACTGCTGGCTCCGCTGTCACCCGAGGAGCGGCAGTCGTTGACCGAGCTGCTGTCCAGGCTGCTGGATCACCACAACCGGCGAACCGGCACCCCCGAAGAGCGGTGGCGCTGACGGCGCTCTCGTCCGAGGCGCTCCAAGGCTTCCGCCGCGAAGCCGGTGGTGTGCCCGGCCGTGCGCCTCAGGCCCAGGTCATCTCGCCCGTGGCGACCTTGGCGCCGATCTGCGCCGCGATCAGCATGCCGTGGGCGGGGTGGCGGGGCAACGAGCGCCTCGGTCAGCGCGGCGCCGTCCGCGGCCCTGGCCAGCTCCTCCTCGAAGGCGACCAGGTACTCGCGCGTGCCGGCGATGGCACCGGCGTCGGCGGGAGCTGTGGGAAGACGGTGGCCGGGTACGACGAGCCGCGGCTCGAGCGCGGCCATGTCGTCCAGCAGGGCGATCCAGGCGGCACGCTGCTCGGCCTTCGGGGTGTCGGCGACCCACACGTGCTGCCCGCCGAAGAGCAGTACGCCACCGAGGATGGCGCGGTGCTCGACCTGCCACAGGTAGTGGCGGTCCGGCAGTTCGGCGACGCCGCCGAGGAGCTGGAAGCGGTGCCCTTCCACGGTGATGTCGCCGGCGAGCGGGACGAGGCCGACCAGCCGGGTGGGCAGGTTCGCGCCGGCGGCCGCCCATGCCTTCAGCTTGCCTTCGTAGGAGTGCCGGATGTGGTCGATGACGTGCTCGGTGGCGACGAAGGTCGCGCAGGGGAAGGCGGGGGAGGGGGAGGTCAGGACACGTCGCGGGCGTCCAGGGCGGACAGGCGCCGGTCCACCTCGCCGGTGGTGGCATGTCCGCTCGCCAGGACGACGGTGCGGTCGCCGTCGACGGCCAGCAGGGTGGGGAATGCGTCCACGCCCAGCTCGGCGGTGCGGCGGAAGTCGTCCTCGGCGGCAGCCTGCGCCGCCGGGGCGTGGAAGGCGGCGACGACGGCGTCGGCGTCCAGCCCGGCTTCCTCGGCCACCCGCCGGTAGGTCTCCGGCTCGGACAGGCTGCGCCCGTCGACGTAGAAGGCGTGCTGGAGGGCTGCGGCCCATTCCGCCGCCCGCTCGGGGGCGGTCTGGCGGAGGGCGGCCATGCCGCGGGCGGCGGCCTCGGAGTCCATCACGAAGGAGCCGTCGGCGATCAGGTGCTCGTACTGCGCGGAGAACTCCGCGCCGGTCAGCTCGCTGATCTTGGCGTTGGCCCCTTTCACGTAGCCGAATTGCCGAATCGGCACCCGGCGGGCGCCGGTGAAAAGGCCGCCGGCTCCACCTGGACGGGCCCCTGACTTCAACGTCTAGTTGAAGAAGTAGGAGGCTGAATGGGATCGTCAACGCCTGGTTGTGCGCACGCGGTGCCAAAGTCGTACAACCTGCAACGACAGAGGTCCGGCAGGGTCTGGACTTGTCAACAGTCTGTGTAATACTTGCCAAAGTGCTCGCATCTTTGCAACTCTGTGTTGAATGCTCGGCAGGTGTCCATGATCTGCGAGCTGTCATTTCCCTGGCTTTTGACCATGGAGGCCTGTCATGAAGCCCGCTGTCCGCGCAGAACTCGCTGACGCGCCCGCCACCGCGAACGCCGGACAGTGCGCGAACCCTCTCGAGACGTACTCGCTCGAGCAGCTCCGGCAGCGCAGGAGCATGAAATGGCGCACGTATCCGGCGGACGTCCTGCCCCTGTGGGTGGCGGAGATGGATGTCTCGCTGGCGCCCGAGGTCGCCGACGCGCTGCGCGAAGCCATCGAGACCGGTGACACCGGGTACCCCGCCGGCACCGAGTTCGCCGAGTCGCTGGCCGGCTTCGCCGCTCGGCGCTGGAACTGGGACGGGGTGGAGGTCGACCGCGTCGCCCTGACCCCGGACGTGATGCTGGGCGCGGTCCAGGTGCTGCGGCTGATCACCGACCCCGGCGACCCGGTGGTCGTGAACTCTCCCGTGTACGCGCCCTTCTACGCCTTCATCACCCATGACGACCGCCGGATCATCGAAGCGCCGCTCACGCAGGACCTCCGGATCGATCTGGAAACGCTGGAGGAGACCTTCCGGCGGGCCCGGGAACAGAGCGGCAAGGGCAAGATCGCCTACCTCCTCTGCAATCCCCACAACCCGACCGGCACGGTTCACACCCACGAGGAGCTCGCCGCCGTGGCGACGTTGGCCCGCCGGTACGGAGTCCGTGTCGTCGCCGACGAGATCCACGCCCCGCTCGTCCTGCCGGGCGCCGAGTTCACGCCCTACCTGAGCGTGCCCGGGGCCGAAGACGCCTTCTCGCTCATGTCGGCGACCAAGGGCTGGAACCTCGCCGGCGTCAAGGCGGCGCTCGCCGTCGCGGGGCCCGAGGCGGCCGCCGATCTGCGCCGGATACCCGAGGAGGTCCACCACGGCGCCAGCTATCTGGGCGTCATCGCCCACACGGCGGCCTTCCGTCACGGGGACACGTGGCTCGATGCGCTGCTCGCGGGGCTCGACGCGAACCGAGCGCTGTTGGGTCAGCTCGTCGCCGAACACCTGCCCGGGATCGGATACACCAGGCCGGAGGGAACCTACCTGGCCTGGCTCGACTGCCGGTCCCTCGACCTCGGCCCGGAAGAAGCCGCCACGGGCCTGGCGGTCGTCACCGACCTGGCAGGTCCCGCACAGCTGTTCTTGGAGCACGCCAGGGTGGCCCTGTCCTCCGGCTACATCTTCGGAACGGGAGGAGCCGGGCACGTACGCCTGAACTTCGCCACCTCCCAGGCGGTCCTCACCGAGGCGATCGCGCGGATGGGACGCGCCGCCGCCCTCCACGCGCGCTAGCCGGCCCGGGACGCGGAGGGTCGCCGAGTCCTTTCCTCGCAGCCGCGGGCATCAACTGGCTGTTGATTCGTCGAGCTCTTCGCCTCGATATCCTTCAACACGACGTCAGAGCGCAGGGAGCCCGGCCGGGTCTCCGGCGCTGAACAGAGGACGGTGTCACGTATGGAACCGGCGTCGAACAGCTCGATGCTTCCGGCACCTGCAGCCCTGGAGGGGATGGACGCGGAGTGCGTCAACCGCGTTCTCGAGCTCCTCGTCGCTCCTCTCCAGGCGGCGATGATCCAGCCGACCGAAGTGGTGCTGCACGACCTCCGCCGCATCCCGAACACCGTCCGCGCGATCACCGGGACGGTCACCGGCCGGCACGTCGGGGACCCTCCCACCGACAAGCTGCTCGAACGTGTCGCCGCGGGCGACCTGCGTCACGAGATCGGCTACCGATCCCAGCTGCCGGACGGGCGCATCCTGCAGAGCACGACGATCATCTACACGGACGACGGCGGCCGCCCCGCGGCGGCGCTCTGCCTGAACACCGACGTGTCCGCCTGGGTCTCACTCCGGTCCGCCATGGACCGGTTCGTGCTCGGGCACGACGTGACGTCGATGCCTCCTCCGGCGCCGTCCACGCCGTCCACGCCGTCCGCCCACGCGGCCCCGGCCGGGCCCGCGGCCGCCCATCAAGGGGAGTCCTTCCCCCACAGCGTCGAGGAACTGCGCGCCCTGCTGGTGGACGCGGCCATCGCGGCGATCGACGTCCCCGTCGAACAGATGCGGAAGGAACACAAGCTGCAGGTGATCGCCGAGTTGGAGCGCCGCGGGTTCTTCCTGGTCAAGCAGGCGCCCGAGACGGCAGCCGCCGCACTCGGCGTCAGCCGCTTCACCATCTACAACTACCTCAACGAGTTGAACGGCTCCGCTGAGGGATCCACCTGACCTCGCCGCCTGTCACGTGTGCGGGTCTGGAAGCCGAAGGTTCAGCGCGTCGATTCGCGGATCATGAGCTCGAAGGGGGCGACGTACTCGCCGGCTGGGCGCAGGGGAGTGCGGATGCGCTGAACCACCAGTTCGACGGCCTTCTCCGCCATCCACCGGTGATCGGGTGCCACCGTTGACAGCGAGGGCACGCTGAACCTCGACGCCGGGACGTCGTCGAAGCCGACGAGGCGGACGTCGTCGGGAACCCGCAACCCGCGGTCGGCCAGCCCGCGCAGCACGCCGAGGGCGACGGTATCGGTCACCGCCACCACCCCGTCCACCTCGAGACCGGAGTCGGCGATGCGGTGAGCCGCGTCCCGGCCCGCCTCCATGCTCATCTCGTCCAAGGGGAAGAGAAGGGGCGGATCGACCTTCAGGCCGCGTTCGGCGAGCGTGGCCAGGTAGCCCTGGTAGCGGCGCGTCACCACGTTCACGCCGTCGAAGTCGTTCCCGGTGACCATCGCGACGCGGCGACACCCCTGGTCGACCAGGTGCGCGGCCGCCGCCTTCGTGCCCTCCTCGTTGGGCATGGCGACGTGGTCGAAGCGGCCGCCGAAATCCTGCTCGCCGAGCATGACGATGGGATGGCCGGCCGCGGTCAGCCGCTTGTCCAGCCGGTCGAGGGCGACGGAGCTGAGGATCAGACCGTCGAAGTGCAGGGTGCGGGAGTGGGCGATCGCGCCGGCCTCTCCGGCCTCCGCCGCACCGGTCTGCTCGATCGCGACGTGGAAGCCGCGCTGCTCCGCCGCCTCGATCACCAGGGAGGCCAGGTGACCGAAGTAGGGGCGGTCGATCTCGGGCACGGCCAGCCCGATGACGCCGGTCCGCCCGGACTTCAGACTGCGGGCGGAGACGTTGACGCGGTAGCCCGACTGCTGGATGGCGTCCAGCACCCGCCGGCGGACAGGGTCGCTGACCCCGTGGCGATCGTTGACGACATTGGAGACCGTCATCTTCGACACCCCGGCCAGCCGGGCGACGTCTTCCATGGTCACCATGCCGTGCCCCGCGTTCTGCTGTTCGAAGTCGGCCCCCGTCCGGTCAACCGGAGTTTAGCGCGCTGGTGTCGCCGCCCGCGGCGTGCTCGCGGGTGGTCATGCGAGGCGTCCCTCCACGGTGACGAAGGAGTGAGGGGGCAGGCCCACGCGCAGTCCGGAGGCCGTGGCCGTGACCTGGTCGTGGGCGCGCGGGGCGACCGCGGCCGGGGCGCCGGGGGTGTTGTGGTCCTGCGGCTTGCCGGCGGTCAGGATGCGGGAGGTCACGCCGGTGAGGGCGCCGCCGCGCAGATCCAGTTCGACGCCGGCCGGCTCGCCGGCGTCCAGGTTGAACAGGGAGATGAGCACCCGGCCGTCCTTACGGCTGGCCGACAGCGAGACGGTGGCCAGCGTGTCCGTGCCGACCTCGCGGGCGGGCAGGTCCGCGAGCAGGTCCACGCGGAGCGAGGCGGCGTCGTGATGGCCCTTGTTCATCTCGAAGACGTGGTAGGTGGGGGTGAGGACGAGGGCCTTGCTGTCGGGGTCGGTGAGGATCATGGCCTGCAGCACGTTGACCGTCTGGGCGATGTTGGCCATCACCAGGCGGTCGGCGTGGCGGTGGAAGACGTCGAAGTGCACGCCGGCGACCAGCGCGTCGCGCAGGGTGTTCTGCTGGTAGAGGAAGCCGGGGTTGGTGCCGGGCTCGACGTTCCACCAGGTGCCCCACTCGTCCAGCACCAAGCCGACGTTCCTGCCCGGGTCGTAGCAGTCCATCACGTTGGAGTGGCCGGCGATGAGGTCCTCGACGCGGGCGGCCTGCACCATCGTGCGGTAGTAGTCGTCGACGTCGAACACCGTGGCGTCGCCCTTGTCCTGCCACGTGCCCGGGATCGTGTAGTAGTGGAACGACAGCGCCTGCATGAAGGGGGCGGGCCGGTAGGCGCACCCGATGTCGCCGAGCTGCTTCATCAGCGTCTCGGTCCAGGCGTAGTCGGCGGAGTTGGCGCCCGCCGCGATCCGGTACAGCTTGTTGTCGCCATGGTCGCGGCAGTACGTGCCGAACCGGCGCGCCTCGGCCGCGTACTGCTGGGCCGACATGTGACCGCCGCAGCCCCACGCCTCGTTGCCCAGCCCCCAGAAGCGTACCCGCCACGGCTCCTCGCGCCCGTTGGCCTTGCGCAGCCGCACCATCGGCGAGTCGCCCTCCCGGGTCAGGTACTCCACCCAGTCGCTCATCTCGCGGACCGTGCCGGAGCCGATGTTGCCGCTGATGTACGGCTCCGCGCCGAGCAGCTCGCACAGCGCCATGAACTCGTGCGTGCCGAAGTGGTTGTTCTCCTCGACGTCGCCCCAGTGCGTGTTGACCATGACGGGGCGCTGCTCCTTGGGGCCGATGCCGTCCATCCAGTGGTACTCGTCGGCGAAGCACCCGCCCGGCCAGCGCAGGTTCGGGATGTTCAGCGCGCGCAGCGCCTCCACCACGTCCAGCCTGATCCCGCCCTCGTTCGGCAGGTCGCTGTCCTCGCCCACGTAGAAGCCGCCGTAGATGCACCGCCCCAGGTGCTCGGCGAAGTGACCGTACAGGTGACGGCTGATCACCGGGCCCTTGACGTCGAGGTTGATGACGGCGGGCACGACGGGAGGGGTCATGGATGCGTACCTTGCTCTCGGTGGGTGACGATCAGTGCCGGGCTCCCTTCATCGACAGCTGTATCGATAAAGTGCGGCTACTTTATCGATACAATCCACCCTGTCAACAGCCCCCGGCACTCTGAGAACCACGCGCGAGCTACATCCGGGTCCGCGCGTACGCCTGCAGTGCGTCGCGGACGAACCTCGCCCCTGCGGCGTCGTCGTACATGCCGGCGAAGCGGGGGTCGTCGACGAACATGTCCCCGACGCCTTTCACCATCTCGATCGAGCGCTCCCGGTCGCCCTCGGCCGTGGGGGTGCCCGGGATCCGGCTCAGCCACCGGACGTGCCGGGCGGCCAGTGACTGAGCGTGTTCCGATGTCGGAGAGATCCCGGCCTTCGCCGCGGCGACCCATGCGGCGACGAGGTCCTCGGCGGCCCGCTTCCAGGCCCGCTGCTCGTCAAGGGTCTTGCCGTGCCACCAGTCGTTGCTCACCTGGAAGGCGCGCTCGCCCCAGCGTGAGATCACCTCGTCCTTGTAGTGGTCGTTGAACCCCGCCAGCATGACGTCCATCCGCGGTTCCGCCCCCGCCTGCAGGGCCTCGAGCGTGTGACGCACAGACCGGATCTGCCGTTCGATGCGGTCCCGTTCCTCCTCCAGCGCGGCGATGTGGGCGCGCAGCCCCTCCTGCGTGTCCACCTCGTCGGCCAGGACCTCGGCGATGGCCGGCAGGCCCATGCCGAGCCGGCGCATGAGCAGGATCCGCTGCAGCCGCGCGACCGCGGTGGCGTCGTAGTAGCGGTACCCGTTCTCGCCGACCCGGGACGGGGTCAGGAGCCCGAAGCGGTCATAGTGCCGCAGGGTGCGGCTGGTGATGCCGGCCCTCGCCGCGAGTTCCTGGATCGTCCATTCCATCGTTCCAGTGTCACCCGCGGCGGAGCGTGGCGGCGATGATCTCCGAGCTGTCGGCGTGCAGGGCCTGCGCCGCCGTCTGCCCGGTCGCCGCCAGGTAGGTGTCGACCAGCCGGTTGCCCGCCGCGTACCCGGCGCCCATCGGCAGCCCCACCGGGGTGACACCGAGATGCTCGGCGCCGGGGTCGCCGTGCACCCAGGCGGTGAAGTTCTGCATGCCCGTCACGTCGAGCCCGGTGAGCACCTTGGCGAAGACCTCGTCGTCGTGCAGGTGCGGCACGCCGATGCGGGCGGGGCCGAGCTCGTCGCCGTAGAGCTGGCGGGCGAAGGCGTCGGCCAGGCCCTCGCCGACGATGTGCTCGCCGACCGTGACGGTCATCGGGTCCCACACGACCCCGCCCGGGGCCCACCGCAGGTTGTGGTGGAGTTCGTGCACGGCGGTGGCCTCCAGCCGCTCCACGTTCTCGGGGAACGGCCAGAACGTGATGGCGATGTTGCCCGAGATGCCACCGAACCCGGTCACTCCCAGGCAGGGACCCATGAAGTGCTGGTCAGCCGGATCGCCGAGGACGAACAGCACGGTGATGTCAGGGACCTCCAGTCCCGGCGTGGCCTCCAGCAGTACGGCGAGAGCGTCGTCGAGCGCGCGTTGCATCCGCTCCCAGGCTCCGGCCGCCGCCAGGGTTTCGAGCGCGTCGAGGCAACGCTCCTCGTCGCGGTCGATGGGGAACCCCGACGATTGGAGGTGCAGGGCCACCAGGTCGACCTCGCCGGGGGCGTAGCGGTACATGCCGCTGTTGGCCTCCAGCATCGAACGCAGCAGGTCGGCGCGGTCCGCGGCCGGGGCCAGCAGGATCCGCCGCATGGCGGAGTAGGTGTCAAGAACAGTGATCGACATGGCCTCGATGCTAGAAGTTGACGCAGCGTCAAGGTCAAACCGGCGGCGGGCGGAGGGGGCTCCGAAGCGGCCGGAAGGACACGCGCGGGAGCCGTGGCCTCCGGCTGACACGGTCCGGCGTCGCCGCCTTCCGGGGCGGTCACAGGAGCCGGTGATCCCGGGCGTAGACGGCGGCCTGGGTCCGGTCGCGCAGGCCCAGCCGGCCGAGGATCCGCGAGATGTGGTTCTTCACCGTGCCCTCGCTGAGGTACATGCGCGCCGCGATCTCCCTGTTGGTCGAGCCGGTCGCGATGAGCCTCAGGACCTCGATCTCGCGGGGCGTCAGGACCGAGGCCGGTGACGGCCCGGCGTCGCGGCCGGGCCCCGGCTCGGACGGCAGGGCGGCGGCCAGGCGCAGGGTGACCGAGGAGTCGAGCTGGGCGACCCCGGCGGCCGCCAGCCGCACCGCCTCGGCGAGCCGGGCGGCGGGCAGGTTCTTCAGCAGGTAGCCGGCCGCGCCCGCCCGCAGCGCCTCGACGACGTACTCGTCGTTGTCGAACGTCGTCAGCATCACCACACGGCAGGCGGGGGCCCGGCGGCGCAGGACCGGCACCGCCTCGACGCCGCTCATCCGCGGCATGCGGACGTCCATGAGGACCACGTCCGGCTCCAGCGAGAGCGCGGCCTCGACGGCCTCCTGGCCGTCCGCGGCCGTGCCCACGACGATGACGCCGGGCTGGATGCCGAGCAGGGAGGCGATGCCCTCGCGGACCAGTTCCTGGTCGTCGACGACCAGCACCCGCACGGGCTGCTCGCCGGGTCCGGCAGGGCCGGCGGGATCCGCGGGGGAGAGCGTCATCGTCCCACCGCCGACCGGCGCGGCACGGTCACCGTGACGGTGGTGCCGCGGCGCCCCGCCCCGCTCGTGACGGCGACGGCTCCGCCGGCCAGACGCACCCGCTCCCGCATCCCGCGCAGGCCGACTCCCCGCTCCTCCCAGGGGCCGGGGGGAAGACCCGTGCCGTCGTCCGTCACGACCAGCCGCGCCTCCACGTCCCCGCAGGTCGCCGAGACCGTGACCCGTCCGGCGGCGGCATGCCTGAGGGCGTTGGTCAGCGCCTCCTGCGCGGCCCGGTACAGCGCCTTCAGTGCCGCGGCGTCGTAGCCGGACTCGTCGCCGGCCGTCTCCAGGGTCACCCGCGGACGGGCGCCGTCCAGACGCCGTACGAGCTCGGCGAGCGCCTCAGACAGGCGGAACGGCCCCGCCTCCCCACGCAGCGCGCGCACCGAGTGACGGACCTCCTCCAGGGCCCGCGCGGCCGACGCCCGCGCGTCGGCCAGCGCGCGCTCGGCGGTGGGCCGGTCGCGGTCGAGGAACGCCTCCGCCTTCTCCATCTGCACCGCGGCGGCGGTGAGGTGATGCCCCAGACTGTCGTGGATCTCGCGCGCCACCCGGTTGCGCTCCTCGGCCGCCGTGAGCTCGGCGACGCGCTCGGCGTACCTGCTGAGCCGCGTGTGGGACTCCTCCACCTCGTCCAGCGCGTGCTCCAGCCGCGTACGCGACTCCTGCTCGCCGACGGCCACGGCGGCCATGGAGACGGCGAGGACCAGGCCCAGGACGAACATGAGCAGGTCGGAGACGTAGGCCGCGTCCACGTACCAGCCCGGGGCCGCGACCGAGAACCACGCGACCAGCAGGCCCAGGCATACGGCGGCCAGCGCGACCGCGACCCGGCGGCCGAAGGCGAAGTACGCGGTGAACGGGAGCAGGACGAACAGCACCCGGGACAGGCCGGCCGGGTCGGCGGCCGCGACCACGACGAACAGGGCCAGCCGGGCTCCCGCCAGGACGGCGGCGGGGCCCCTGGGCGTCCGCACGCGGTAGCGCCGCCGCTCCAGCACCTCCAGGCCGGCCAGCGCCGCCAGACCGGCGACGAAGACGGCCACCGCGGAGGGCGGCGAAGGGGCGGCGCCGACGGCGTCGTAGTACAGCCCGCCCGCCAGCACCGCGGCGTAGAGCACCGGCGCGACCCAGGGCACCGGACGCCCGGACGCGCGTGACGGGGGGTCGCCGGCCGGGACGAGCGCGGTCGGTGACGGAGTCATCCCCAACCCTCCCTACTGGTCACTGGTCACTGGTCCGGCGGCGCGTCCCTGACGGCCGTGCCCGGCTCGCGCGACCTTGACGAGGGGAACCCGAGCCGCTCCCGCACGGCGGCGGCGTCCCGTCCGTCAGGCTACGCCCGGCTTCCGCCGGAAGGCGATCGTCGCGGGCCGGTTCTGGCCGGACGGCACATGCCGACCGGCACGGTCCGCCCCGGCTCCGGCGGCCACGCCCGGCGTACGCGCCGTGACCTCCGGACGCGAGCCGGGACGAACGGCATCTGCACCCGCCGGCCCCGGGCCTCCTACGGTCGTCACGTCCTGTTCCGACGGCAAGGAGCCGCTTTCCGATGACTTCCACCTGGCTGCCGCGCTTCGGCGCGATCTGCGCGATCCTGTTGGGCCTGTCGATCGGGGGCCCGGCACTGGTCGAGGCGTTCACCGGCGAGACCGCCGTGACGAGCTTCGTCCTCGGCATCGGGACCGCGCTGGGAACACCGGCCCTGACGGTCCTCTACCTTCACCAGGCCGCCGCCGGCGGGCGCTTCGGGCTCGTCGCGTACGCGGTGAACGTCGTCGGGCTCGGCCTGTTCGCCGGTGTCGCCTTCACCCTGAACCTCGTGCTGTTCTACCTGGAGCCCGCGATCGTGGAGCGGTTGCTCCAGGGACCGACCAGGGTGACGTTCCTCGCCGCGACCGCGGTGTTCGTGGCCGGCACGGTGCTGTTCGCCGTCTCGATGGCGCGCTCGCGGATCTTCCCCCGGCCCGCCGTGTACGGGTACGGTGTCGCGCTGCCGCTGCTGGCGGTGCTCGCCCCGCTGCCCGACACCCCGCTCACCAGCGCCGTGCACGTGGTGGCGGGCGCGTCCCTGATCTGGCTCGCGCTGCCGGTCCTGCCGCGCCGGACCGCCGTCGTGAACGAGGCCGCCTGACGGCGTGGCTCCGGATCGATCGTTGCGGCGCCTGCGGGACACGATCGAGGCGATCCCGCCGTGACGTGCCGGCAGGCCGCCCGTACGAAACGAGCCTCCTCCGACAGCGAGTCGAGGCGACCGTCTCCCGGAGCCCGGCGGGGGGACTCGCCATGTTCCGCCACGCGTCCGGTCAGGCGGGAGTGTCGAACCGCCCCGTGAAGTACTCGGAGCCGCCGAGCTCCTCGCCGGCCTCGAACCCGGCCGCGGCGCCTTCCCCAGTTCGAGTCCTTCCAGGCGCGCGAACGTCCGCAGCACACCGAGATCGACGGGTTCCCGCGTGCGGAGCGTCACCGCGCGCAACGTCGGATGCCCGGCCAGCGGACTCAGGTCGGCCCCGTTCAGCTGCAGCCCAACGCCTCCAGCGGCACGTCGCGCAAGGGACTCAGATCGGCGGGCCCTTCGCCGAACAACGCCACCAGGCGCAGATGGGGCGTGAAGGCCTCGGGGCTTGAGCAGCAACCGAACGGTCAGTCACGTTAAGGAGCCCGGCGGACGCCTCTTATCGTCACTGGCCGTTCCGATGCGGATAGCGTCGGGCGGGACGCGGATCTTGTAGCGGTTCGGTGACTCTGGGTTGACTACTGGTGGGTCGGTCCTACTTTGCGCGTATGCCGGTGGAGTTCTTGACTGATGATGAGGCGGCGACGTAGGGACGGTTCGCGGGACCACCGACGCAGGCTGATCTGGAGCGGGTGTTCTTCCTCGATGAGGAGGACCGGGCGCTGGTCGGGCAGCGGCGCGGGGAGCACATGAGACTCGGGTTCGCCCTCCAGTTGGTGACGGTGCGCTGGCTCGGGACGTTCCTGGAGGATCCCCCCGACGTGCCGGGGTGGTACTGGAGTTCGTGGCTGAGCAGCTGGGGGTTGAGGACCCATCGCAGGTGAAGCGGTACGCCGAGCGGCGGCCGACGCCGTTTGATCATCAGCGGGATATTCGGTACAGCCACCTGACCACCAGCGGCTTGCTCACCCCGACCGGCAATTGCCGGCCAGGGTTCGCTGCCGTCTGCCCGTTTACTGTCCAATTTTCGGATCAGGTTGAACCGGCACCGTCAGCGAAGTGCGGCAGAACCATCTCGACCAGTGCGGCGACGTCGGCGTCGACCATCGGCTCGCCGGTCATGCCCATCCGGTGGAGCAGCGTTCCGACGACGACGTCGATGAAGAACAGGACCCGGTGCTCCGGCTCGCCGAGCGCCTCCTGGAGGGCGAGCCGGTACGGGTCCTGAAACCGCGCGGACAGGACCTCGCGCAGGGCCGGATCGCTGACGGCGTCACTGAACACGCCGGCGAACGCGTCGCCTACCCCGGGCTCGCCGATCTTCTCCGCGATCCAGTGGATAGCCGAGGACATGAGCTCGGCTCGACTGGCGCCCTCCAGCGGCACCGGGCCGAACGCGTCAAGGAGGCAGTCCACGATCAGGGCGCCCTTCGACGGCCAGCGACGGTAGATCGTCGTCTTGGCGACGCCCGCCGTGGCGGCGATGCGGTCCACGGTGGCACGCGCGTAGCCGAGCTCGTGGACCGTGCTCAGCGTCGCGGCGAAGACCACGGCGTTGACGCCAGAGCGCGGGCGACCGGGCGGTCTGGCGGAAGTTGTCACTCGGGTCATGCCCACACCCTAACCTTTTGCGCTACCGTTGGTATCGATACTTGAGGTAGCGAAACTAGGGGAGGAAACATGGGCGCAAATACGGCGAAGCCGTCGCTGGGCATTCGGGTGCTGAAGGCTTTCGGCAAGGAGCCGGACTGGCTCGCGATGACGACCGAGCAGTTGGTCGCCTTCCGTGAGGCGGAGAACCGCAAGCGGGCTTCCCGTCTGGGGCGGGTCATCACCGGCTGTCCGGACCGCGGCGCCGCGATCCAGTGGCAGGAGGTGGTTCTGCCCGGCCGCAAACTCCCGGTCCGGGTGTACCGTCCGTCACGCAGCGGACGCGATCCTCTGCCGCTCGTGCTGCACGTGCACGGAGGCGGATTCGTGGGCACCGCCGTACAGAGTGACTGGGTGAACAGCCACCTCGCCACCCGGCTGCCCGCGGTCGTCGTCTCGGTCGAACACCGCCTGCTCGACCCGGACTCTCCACTGTCGGCGGCAGTCGACGACGCCTGGGACGTGTTGCGTCATGTGGTAGGGCATGCCGCGCAGTGGGGGATCGACCCGGCGCGGATCGCCGTCTTCGGGGAGAGCACCGGCTCGATGATCACGGCGCTGACCGCGATCCTGGCCAGAGACTCCGGCCTGCCGCTGCGAGCGCAGGTGCTGGTCAACCCCGTCGTCGACCTGTCCCCTGCGGGGTTCGAGCACGCCTCGATGCGCCAGCACGCCCACAGCCCGACCCTCTCCGTGCCGTATATGCGGTTGCTCCAGCGCTTGGCCATTCCGCAGGGAACGGACCCGCGCGCCATGTCGCCGCTGGAGGCCGACGACCTGAGCGGGCTGGCCCCGGCGCTCGTGGTGGTAGCGCCCATCGACCCGCTGGCCGACCACGGCCGCTGCTACGCCGAACGGCTGCGCGCGGCCGGAACACCCGCGCGACTCACCGAACACCCCGGGGCGACTCACGCATTCCTCAGCATGCCGGGCGCGGTGCCGCAGGCCAAGGCCGCGCGGGCGGAGATCGTCGAGTACCTCCGAGAGGCTCTCGCCATGTGAGGCGAAAGGAAGGCCTCCGAGACGGAGGAGGGGTGCAGAAATTAGCAAAGGAGAACTCATGTCAGCGACCATTGATGGCCCCAAGGGCCTGCCCGTTTTCGGGAACACGTTCCAGATCCCCAAGCACTCGCCCAACGCCTACCTGTCCGAGCTCGCCAAGCAGTACGACGAGGGCATCTTCCAGTTGGAGCTGCTGGGCCGTACCGTGCTGTTCGTCTCCGACCCTGACCTGGCCGCCGAGGCGTGCGACGAGAGCCGCTTCTACAAGCCGATCGAACGGGTGCTGGCGATCGTGCGCGACTTCAGCGGCGACGGCCTGTTCACCGCCCGCGAGGACGAACCGGTCTGGGGGCACGCGCACCGCATCCTGATGCCCGCCTTCAGCCAGCGCTCAATGAAGGCCTACTTCCCGCAGATGCTGGAGATCAGCGAGCAGCTGATCGCCTCCTGGGAGCAGCGGCAGGGCGAGGATCTCAACGTCGTTGACGACATGACCCGGCTGACCCTGGACGTGATCTCCCTGACCGGGTTCGACTACCGGTTCAACTCCTTCCAATCGCCCGAGCTTCACCCTTTCCTGCAGGCGATGGGGCGCACGCTGACCGAGGCGATGCTCCGCAACAGGCAGCTGCCGCAGGTCACCAAGCTGAAGAAGAAGCAGGAAGCGGCCTACCGGGCCGACATCGCGCTCATGCAGGATTTGGTCGACGACGTCATCCGCCGCCGCCGCGAATTGGGCGGCAAGGGGAGCGGCGACCTGCTCGGCCTGATGCTGGAGGCCGCCGATCCCAAGTCTGGGGAGCGGCTGTCGGATGAGAACATCCGCAACCAGGTGCTGACCTTCCTCATCGCCGGCCACGAGACCACCAGCGGCCTGCTCTCCTTTGCGCTGTACAACCTGCTGCGCAACCCGCACGTGCTGGCCCAGGCCTACGCCGAGGTCGACCGCCTGCTGCCGGGCGACACCGCGCCGACCTACGAGACGATCATGAAGCTGGACGTGATCCCGCGTATCTTGGACGAGACCCTGCGGATCTGGTCCCCGATTCCCGCCTTCGGTGTCAAGGCCCGCCATGACACCACGCTCGGCCCGTTCGACGTGCCAGCCGGCCGCAACGTGGTGATCCTGCTCGAGCCGCTGCATCGCCATCCCAGGGCCTGGGAGCGGCCCGAGGAGTTCGACATCGACCGCTGGCTGCCGGAGCGCAAGAAAGAGCAGCACCCGAGCGCCTACAAACCCTTCGGCAACGGCGAGAGGGCCTGCATCGGGCGGCAGTTCGCGCTAACCGAGGCGCGGCTGGCCCTGGCCATGCTCCTGCGGCGCTTCGCGATCTCCGACCGCGACGCCTACCGCATGCGGATCAAGCAGATGATCACGCTCAAGCCGGAGGCCTTCAGCATCCAGGTTCGCGTGCGCAAGCCGTACGAAAGAGGAGACTTCATCCCGGAGGTCATCGAGCAGGTCGAGGAGTCCGAAGTCGCCGTCGCGGATGTGGCGCTCACCGTGGCATACGGCTCCAACCTCGGCGCTTCGGCCGACATCGCGGAGCGGCTGGCCGAGCGGGCCGCCCGCTCCGGCTTCGCCGTGACGCTCACCAGCCTGGACGAGCTTCAGGCGCCGTCGGATGGCGCGCTGGTCGTGGTCACCTCCACCTACAACGGCAAGGCCCCGGACAACGCGCAGGCCTTCGACGCCGCCGAGATCGGCGGTTATGAGGGGGTACGACTGGCGTTGCTCGGTGTCGGCAACACCCAGTGGCCGACCTACCAGGACTTTCCTCGCCGCGCCTTCGACAAGCTGGTCGAGGCGGGGGCGGTGCCGCTGGTCAGGCGCGGCGAGGCAGACGCCGACGGCGACTTCGACGGGGACGTCTCGGCGTGGACGGCCGAGCTGTGGGCGGCCCTCGCCGAGGAGTACGGCGCGACCTCGGCCGACGCCGGGCCGCGCTACGAGATGGAGGTCCTGACCGAAGCCGACGTCCGGCCCGCCGTCGTCTCCGCGCAGGCCGTGCCGCTGACCGTGGTGGCCAACGAGGAGCTGACCGCCGACCCGGCCGGGTTGTGGGACTTCTCGCTGGAGGCGCCCCGGCCGGGCGTGCGCTCGATCGTGGCCTCGCTACCCGAGGGGGTCACCTACGCCGCGGGCGACCACGTGGCCGTCATCGCCAAGAACGATCCCGAGCTGGTCGAGTGGGCGTTGCGGACCCTGCGGGTGCCGCGTGAGCAGGTCGTGCGGCTGCGCGCCCGCGGCAACACCCACCTGCCGGTCGACACGCCCGTGACGGCCGGGCTGCTGTTGTCGGAGTTCGCCGAACTCCAGCAGGTTGCCACCCGCGCCGACCTGGCCACGCTGGCCGAGCATACCTCGTGCCCCTGGACCCGGGGGCAGCTCGCGGCGGCCGACTACGCTGAGGAGATCCTGGCCAAGCGGGTCTCGGTGCTGGCCCTGCTGGAGCGTTTCCCGGCGATCGCCCTGCCGCTGTCGGTCTTCCTGGAGATGGCCGGGCCCATCCGGCCGCGCTACTACTCGATCTCCTCCTCGCCACTCGCCTCACCCGGCCAAGTGCGGATCACGGTCGGGCTGGTCGAGGGCGAGGCCTGGTCGGGCAGCGGCAACTACCGCGGGATGTGCTCGGCCTACCTGGCCTCGCTCGATCCCGGCGACGTCTTCTACGGCTACATCCGCGTGCCAAGTCCGCCCTTCCGCCTGCCGGAGGCCCCCGAGACCCCGGTCATCCTGATCGGGCCGGGCACGGGCTTCGCCCCGCTCCGCGGCTTCCTGGAGGAGCGCGCGCTGACCGGCGGCACCGCCGAGGTCTTCTACGGCTGCCGCCACCCCTCGCACGACTGGCTGTACCGGGAAGAAGTTCTCGCGTGGCAGTCGGCAGGGGTCGCCCAGGTGCACACCGCCTTCTCCACGCTTCCCGGGCACCGCTTCGTGCAGGACGCGGTGGCGGCCGAGGCGGACCGTGTCTGGGACCTGTTGGAGCGCGGGGCGCACGTCTACGTCTGCGGCGACGGGCTGCGCATGGCTCCATCTGTACGACAGGCGCTGGCGACGATCTACGCCGAGCGGACCGGCGGCGACGGGGAGGCCTGGCTGCGCGAGCTGGAGGCCGAGGGGCGCTACCAGCAGGACGTCTTCGCCTGATCCGGATGCTCTCTCGCGCCCCCGGGTGACCGACGCCGTGGCGATGCTCGCCGCGCGGGCGACCCTTCTCGCGGCGGGGCATTACGCCCCGCTGGAGCGGGCGCTGGCCGAGGCGGATCGCTGCTCCTGATCGGCACGCTCGGCTACACGGCGCTGGAGATGGGCCTGCGAGTGCTGCCGCTCAGCGTCGGCGCGATGATCGCCGCGCCGCGCGCAGAAGTGGCAGCAACGACGAGTTCGTCGTCGATGGCGAGGCTGGCCGAGTTCCGCGCGGGCTGGTTCCTCACCCCGTACCTGGCGGCCAGGGGACACGTCCGGGAGCGGAGGGCCTACTTTGCGGCTGGGGCCACGTTCGGGAGCGGAGGCCAACCTGTCCGCATCAACATGTCGAGCTGCAGGTCAGCGCGAACCCGCTCCGCCAACTCCAGTCGGACGGGACACATCCCGCCGACCGGTGCGCCGGATCGCTGCGAGGGTTTCGTCCCGGACGTTATCGACGCGAGGCGTCGATACCTAATGACTCTTCAAGGGACATAAAGTCCCGGATTCAGCTCTCCTGATCGACGTCTGTACTCAACCGGGAGCCCGATTCCTTCACAGAGGCCGTACGCGATAGGGGAGCTACCTGGCGGGTGGCGATCAACGGGGATCGAGTGAACGCCTGTGTCGAGACCGGGCTTTGAGCCCTCTGCTAAGGCCGTGCGCCTCGATCTCTCTCGATCGCCACCCGCCGGGCATACCGGCCCACCAAGATCGTGGGGTGAGCCAGCTGCAGGACGGACCGCTTCTGGAAACCGGGGCCATCGAGCCCTTGCACAGAAGGCGGGCCTGCAGCGGGCTGGGGCCACGGACTGCTGATCGGATGTCGAGCCGTCGAGCTCTCTCATCAGGGCGTGGCGTGCCCCTGCGCGGCTCACCTGCCGCAACGACCGATGAAGGAGACGCTGTTGAGGGTGACATGCGGGATCGACTGGGCGGAGAAGCACCACGACGTCGCCCTGGTCGACGAGGCCGGCAAGCTGATGGCCAAGAAGCGCATCAGCGACGATGCCAAGGGCTGGCGGCTCCTGGTCGAGCTACTGGCCGAACACGGCGACAACCCAGACAATCCCATCCCAGTCGCGATAGAGACCGGGCGCGGCCTGCTGGTGGCCTGCCTTCGCGCCACCGGCCGCAAGGTATACGCGATCAACCCGCTGGCCGTTGCCCGCTACCGCGAACGCCACACCGTAGCCCGGTCCAAGTCCGACCACGCTGACGCATTGACCTTGGCCAACATCCTGCGCGTCGACGCCGACCACCACCGGCCGCTGCCGACCGACTCCGAGCTTTCCCAAGGCGAGGGCTGTGCTGCAGGCGGCGCCCACTCCCGCGGCGGCCGCCAAACTCGGCGTCCGCCGGCTGCACGCCGTACTGCGCTCCTCGGGCCGC
>NZ_JBFAIA010000074.1:0-36963 GCF_040654455.1 Nonomuraea sp. NPDC050691 | reverse complement strand
AGACGCTCCCCGGCGGGCCGCTCGGCGGCCTCGCCCGCTTCGCTCCGTCGGTGGACGCGCTGGGCCCGCTGCTGTCGCCGCTGCGCCGCGTGGAGGCCCCCGTGCCGCCGCTGGTGCGTGAGGTGGACGGCGCGACGCTGGTCTACCTCCAGGCCGCGTTCCCCATGGCCAGCCGCGTGGCGGTGGAACACCCCGACGCCCGGGGCGCCGACCAGGGCTGGGACTCGGCCACGATCGACTTCGACCCGGCCCGGTACGCCGCCGACATGCCGGTCCGGGTGCGGGGCGTCGCGGGCACGCCGCTGCTGGTGGACCTGTTCACGGGCGGGGTGCGCGCGCTGCCGTGCGCGGTGGACGGGGACCACGTGGAGGTGGTGGTGCCGTTCGACGCGGGCCCGGCGGCGCTGCTCGTCTTCACGGGTCACGAGGCGCCGCCGCCCCCGCCCGCCGTCCCGGCCGGGGCGCGCGAGGTGGACCTCGACGGGGGCTGGGAGATGGAGCCGGTGCCCACCCTGGACGACACCTGGGGCGACCTCGGCCACGACG
Source organism: Nonomuraea sp. NPDC050691 (assembly GCF_040654455.1). Lineage (NCBI taxonomy): Bacteria > Bacillati > Actinomycetota > Actinomycetes > Streptosporangiales > Streptosporangiaceae > Nonomuraea > Nonomuraea sp. NPDC050691. The sequence goes on along the minus strand of NZ_JBFAIA010000074.1, from coordinate 36,417 downwards.
GGCCCGTGCTGCGCCGGTGGGAGGTGGAGCACCGCCTCGACGGGGACGCCGCGTGGGGGCCCGCGTACGCCACGTTCGGCCCGCACGGGGTGTGGCACCTCACCTCAGCCGACGTGACGGCCCCCGGACCCGCGGACGGAGCGCCCGGGCTCGCGGGCGACCGCCCCGCCACGGACGAGCCCGCCGAGCACGCGCGCGACCGGCGGCCCGCGGTCTTCTCGGTGTCGCGCGGGATCCGCAAGGACCCGATCCACCGGGTCACCCTCGGCCCCAAGGGACACGTGCCGGAGGAGTTCCTGGACTTCGGCCGGGTGCCCGCGGGCCGGGCCGCGTGGTTCCGGTGCGAGCTGACCGTCCCGGCGTGCGGGGACACGGGAGGCGAGGCGTACCTCGCGGTGGGAGCGGCGGCCGCCAAGGCGGCCTGGATCGACGGCACGCCGGTCCCCCTCGGCGACCGGGGCTACCTGGCCGTGACCCGGGAGCCCCTATCGCCCGGCACGTACCTGCTCGACCTGCGGCTCGCCCCGGAGGAGCCGGACGGCGGGGACGCGCCGCTGCGCGCCCACGTCGCCGTCGTGACGGACCCGGAGGCGTACCTGCGGCCCGAGTGGATCGCCGGCCCCGAGGGGCCCGCCGAGCTGACCGCGACCTTCGTCCCGCGCGGGACCACGCTGCAGGTGGCGTCCACCGCGGCGTGCCGGGTCCTCGTGAACGGCGTCGAGCTGGGCCGTCAGGGCGGCTTCGACCCGTACGCGGACAAGCGCAAGCCCCGCGTGCGCCGCTACGACGTGGCCACGGCGCTGCGGCCGGGGCCGAACACGGTCACGGTCCGGGTGGGGGACGGCTCGGAGCCGGTCCTGGTGGACGGCTGCGCCGTGTCGGGACCGGGCTGGGAGGCGGTCCAGGACGGCGTGCGGACGCCGGCCCGCGTGCGCCGGTCCCAGTATCTCGACCCGGCGGCGCTCCACCTCCCGCGCCGCCCGCACCCGCTCCCGGACACCTCCTGGCTGTCGGGCGCCGGCGGCGGTCCCGTGGTGCTGCGTGCCGTGCTGGCCGAGGAGGGCGCCGCTGGGCGGGTGGAGTGGCTGCGGTTCCGGGTGCCGCCGGGCGCCACCGCCGTCCGGGTGCCGCTGCGCGGCAAGGCCGTTCTCATGCTGGACGGCGAGCCCGTGGTGGAGGGTCCCGTGGAGGGTACGGGTCTGCTGGACGTGCCGCTCGGCGGGCGGTCGGGGCCGCGGGTGGCGACGTTGCGGGTGGAGACCGAGGCCGGGCACGCCGGCGGGGCGATCCTGACGGGGCCGGTCGAGTTCGACGCCGGGCCGGGGCCGATCGAGCTGGGCGACTGGGAGCGGACCGGCCTGCCGGAGTACAGCGGAGGCGTCCGCTACCGCCGCACGGTCACGGTGCCCGCGACCGGTTCGGGGGTGCTCGATCTGGGGCGGGTGCGGGGAACGGCCGAGGTGCGGGTCAACGGACGTCCGTGCGGGGTCAGGGTCTGCTCGCCGTACCGGTTCGACGTGGGCGCGGCGCTGCGGCCCGGGGAGAACACGGTGGAGATCGAGGTGTACGGCACGCTCGCCCCGCACCTCGACGCGGTGAGTCCCACGCACTTCGTCTTCCCCGGCCAGCGGGTGACGGGCCTCTTCGGCCCGGTCCGCCTCGTCCTGCTCGAGGCGTAGCACGCCGCTCAGGTGGTGTCCATGGCGGCGTCCATGCCCAGGAGCGCGGCCAGCGACCGTTCCAGCGACTCCGTGTCGAGGGGCTCGTCGTTGATGAGGGAGTGCAGGAGGGCCCCGTCGACGAACACCGCGGCGGCCCGGGCCGCCCGCGCGCCGGCGTGCCCGCTCAGGCTCCTGGTCAGCCCGTCGAGCCACAGGCGGGCCAGGGGCCGCAGCTCGGGCCGGTGGGCCGCCGCGGCGTAGAGCTCGTTCCAGGTCACCATCCGGTCGCGTTCACGCAGGTAGTCGGCCGTGAGCGCGGCGAGCGTGGCGGGCACGTCCGCGCTGCGCCCCAGTTCCTCGTGCCAGAGGCGCAGCGCCTCCTCGGTGACCTCGGCGGCGCGCGCGAGGGCGGCGGCGACCAGGTCGTCCAGGGAGGCGAAGTAGTACGTGGTGGCCCCCAGCGGGACGCCGGCGCGGGCGGCGACGAGCCGGTGCGTCAGGCCGTTCACCCCGACCTCGGGGATCAGCTCGCAGGCGGCCTCGATCATGCGGCGGCGGCGCTCGCCGGGGTTGCGCCGGCCGGTCAATGCGCACCCGCCAGGTTGAGCGTGACGACCCCCGCCACCACCAGCGTGACGCCGGCGACCTTCGCCACAGTGAGCGGCTCGCCCAGGAAGAGCATCCCGATGATCACGATGAGCGTCGTGCCGAGACCCGACCACACGGCGTACGCGACGCCCACCTGCATGCCGCGCTCCAGGGCCTGCGTGAGCAGCAGGAAGGCCGCGCCGTAGCCGGCCAGGCAGCCGAGGGTCGGCCAGAGCCGGGTGAACCCCTCGGTGGTCTTGAGCAGGCTCGTCGCCACCACCTCGGCGACGATGGCCAGGGCGAGGAACACGTACATCATGGCCGGCTTCTCCAGAAGTAGTACATCCGTACATGTACAAACGTACTACTACGCGGTCGGCCCGCGACATCCCCGGGTGTCGTTCCGCGTCCCGTCCGGACCGGGCACGTACGGTCGGGTCATGCGGACACTGCGGAGCGCCCCGTGAAGCGCGGCGGCATCCTCAACGCCGCCCTGGCGGGGGCCCTCGCCCGGCTCGGCCACACCGACCGGGTGCTGGTCTGCGACAGCGGCATGCCGCTGCGGCGCGGCGCCGAGGTCGTGGACCTGGCGTTCCTGCCCGGGATCCCGGCGTTCGAGACGGTGCTGGCCGGGCTGCTCTCCGAGATCGTCGTGGAGGGCGCCACGGCCGCCGAGGAGGTGCGCGAGGCCAACCCCGCGTGCGACGCCCTGCTGCGCGCGCGGCTCCCCGGGCCTGCGTACGTGCCCCACGAGCGTCTCAAGGAACTGGGCCGGGCCGCCGAGCTGGTGGTCCGCACGGGCGAGGCCCGCCCCTACGCCAACGTGATCCTGCACTGCGGCGTCCCCTTCTGAGGTTGAAGCGCTCCCCACGACTATGGTCGGGGGATTCCAGCCAGCTCGGGGCTCGCCGTAGCGTGGCCCTGAGCTGCTGTTGCTTGGCGGTTCGCCTTGCGGCCCACACGGTTGCGTGGTTTGCGCGCCCCAGCCCGCGCACCCGGTCCGGGTTGTGCGTGCTCCGCCCTCCCGGCGGTGAGGACGTTCTTGGCGGCGTTCACGTCGGCGTGCTCGGTGTGGCCGCACGAGGTACACCGGAAGACCGCTTGGCTCTTGCGGGACTTCCGATCCACCACCGCGCACACGTTGCACGTCTGGCTGGTGTACGCCGGATCCACGGTGATCACGTGGGTGCCCGTGTAGCGGGCCTTGCTGCGGGTGGCCAACTCGATCCGGTGCCAGCCCTTGTCCAGGATGGACCGGTTCAGACCGGACTTGCTTGCAGCCCCGTTGGGCAGGAACGCGCCCGACTGTTCGGGGTCTGGCTTGGGCGCCACCCTGGCGGTCATGTTGGTGGTCGACAGGGCCTCGAACACGATCAGCTCGAAACTCGTGGCCAAGGTGTGGGCGATCTTGGCGGCGAAGTCGGCGCGGCGACGCCGCACCTTCGCCAACGCCTTGCCCAGCTTCGCGGCGGCGTGCTTGCGCCGGGCAGAGCCCTTTCGTGTGCGGGCCAGGCGACGCTGGAGCGTGGCGGCGTGTTCGACCTCCCGCTCGCGGGCGAAGACCTGGTGGTGGAAGATGCCGTCCGAACGGGTGACGACCTTGGTTACACCCTGACCCTGCCACCGAGCGGGCGGGTGATGCGGAAGCGCACCCAGCCGAGCTTGGGGAGTTTCGCCCGTGCCCAGCGCCGGTTGAGCCGCTCGATGGCGATCTTGGCGCCCTCGGGGAACCGAAACGACGGCCGCGTCCTGGCCCTGGACTTCCAGCCGACCTTCAGGTCCCATGCAGGCCACACGCCTGGTCCAGGTCGATGAGCGTCTGCTGAAGGCAGTGGCCGGGCACCTCGGCCAGCCACGCGAACTCGCCCTTGGCCTCAGCGAGCTGGCGGGCCTGTTCGTGGTAGCCGATCCACGCCTCCCGACGGCGGTAGGTGCGGCGCTGCTCCAGGGCGGTGTTCCACACACTGCGGCAGACGCCGCCGATCCGCTCAGCGAACTCCGCCTGACCAGGGGCCAGGTCCAAGCGGTACTCGTAGCGGCGCACCGGCGCGTGCAGGTCCACCCTGCCCTCCGCGGCCAGGCGCATCAGCGCGGTCGCCGTGAAGGTCTTGGTCACCGATGCCAGGTGGAACAGCGTCTTCTCGTCGACCGGCAGGGGGTTGGCGAGGCTCGTCACCCCATGCGAGGCGTACGTCTCCGGCCGCCCGCCGGCACCCCCGCGGTGACACCGGGGATGCCGAACTCCTCGGCCGCCGCCTCGACGAAACCGGCCAGCTTCTCCTGCGACATCGTGGTCACTCCTTCTCCCGTGCTCGAACGGCGTGATCCGCGCGAGGTCGTGGCGCCTCGCGCAGGTCACAGGCTGGCCGCCGCCACTCTCACGGTCCTGACAGCGCGCTGACACGCTCTCTCAGGGGCGATCAGGGGCGGGTGGCGGGCAGGGAGGTGGCGCGGACGACGAGTTCGGGCTCGAACCGTCCCCGCATGTCGTGCTCGTCCTCGACGCCGAGCAGGAGGCGGACCGCGCTCGCCCCGAGCGCCGCCGAGGGGTGGCGGACGCTCGTGAGCGGCACGATGGCGAAGTCCGCGAACTCTATGTCGTCGTACCCCACGAGCGAGACGTCCTCCGGCACCCGCGCCCCGCCGACGATCAACCCGTGCAGGAGGCCGAGCGCGAGCAGGTCGTTGCCGGCCACGATCCCGTCGGGGAAGTCGCGCCCGGGGCGTTCGAGCAGCGCGCGCGAGACCTCCTCCCCGGCCTTCGCGGTCTGCACCCGCACCCGGACCACCTCCAGCGAGGCCGGCTCCCCCGACTCGGCGATCGCCCGCCGGACCCCCGCCAGCCGCAGGTCCACGTGGGGATGGGGGCCGCCCGCGAACAGCAGCCGCCGTCTGCCCTGGGCGAGCAGGTGGGCGGCGGCGAGGTGGCCGCCCCGCTCGTTGTCGCCCGAGATCGCCGGGTAGCTGTGCGGGCCCGGCGCGACGCCGACGAGCACGAACGGAGTCCCCCGGCTCCTCAACCCGAGCAGTTCGGCGGGCACGTCGCCCACCGGGGCGGCGACGACGCCGCTCACCTGCTGCGACTCGAAGAAGTTGATGTAGGCGCGCTCCCGCTCGGCGTTCTCGTCGCTGTTGGCGAGCAGGATGAAGCGACCGTGCGCGGCGGCCTCCGCCTCGGCGCCCGCCGCGATCTCCGCGTACACGGGGTTGGCCGCGCTGGAGACGAGGCCGCGGGGCCTGGGGTGACCGCTTCGACTGGGCCCGCTACAACTGCTTCGCGCTCGGCCCAGGGGGGCCTGCCGTGATGGCCCGGGCGCACAACCGCGACTGGCTCGCCCGGGTGCGCGACGGCGGGGAGCGCTCGGCCAACCCGTACTCGGCGGGGCCGATGTTCACGCTGTCCGAGCAGCCGATGGACTACGAGACGCTGGCCGGCATCTACGCGGCCGTGCGCGCGGAGGCGCGGAGGCGGGGGCTGGAGGTGCGCCTGCTGGAGTACCTGGAGCCGGGGCCCGAGTTCTGCCGCAGCGAGTGGAAGACGGTCCTGCACCCCGAGGTGGCGGCGAGCGCCGCCGACGCCGGCGGGCACCTGGTCCCGGGCGTGATCGACGTGACGGCGCCACTCGCGGCCGACGCCCGCCGGTACGCCGCCTTCCCCGGCGGCATCCCGGCCGGCCTGCCCGCCGGGGACTTCGCGGCCGCCCAGACGGCCGCGTTCACCGGCGACTTCGGCCTGGACGGAGTGCTGCTCGGCAACCAGTTCGGGCTGGTCGGTTTCTGGCACCCGGACAACGCGCCGCCGCTGACCCCGGAGCGCTCGGGCGGGGTCGAGCGGTTCTTCCTGCGGCTGCGCGCGGCCATGGGCGGGCGCCTCGTCTACTGGATGGACACCTACTGGCGGGCCGAGGTGGAGCGGACGGCGTGGGGCATGACCGACGCCGCGTACGGGAGCCTCGACGCGATCCTGGTGAGCACGTTCGCCGTGCTGGTCGAGCGCACCGAGATCGTGCCGAACCTGCTGAGCAAGGCCGCGCTCGGCGGGCCGCGCCCACTGCTGGGCCTGGACTTCGTGGATCCCTGGTACTGGTACCGCACGTACCTCGACGACCGCCGGACGTACCTCTACCAGCGGGAGGTGCTGGCGGGGCACGCCGGGTCGGTGGCCGGGGTGTCGTTCTTCGCCAACGACACCTTCGGCCACTTCATGCCCGCGGCCGAGCTGGCCGCCACCCTGGAGGTGGTGAGGAAGGCCGAGCCCGGGTGAGATCGTCGCCGTCCGGCTGCCGGACGAGCCGCCGGGCCGGAGGGCCGGGCCGTCAGGTCACGGGACCCGGATGCGGAAACGGGTGCGGTACGTCGTGGCGCTCAGCCCGTAGTAGCCCTTGAAGCGCCGCGCGAAGTAGCTCTGGTCGGCCCACCCCACCGCCTGGGCGATCGAGGTCACCGGCTCGTCCGTGCGCAGCAGCAGGTCGGCCGCCGTCTCCACCCGCAGCCGCGCGAGGTACGCCATCGGCGGCAGCCCCGTGGCCGACTTGAACAGCCGCACCAGATACGCGGGGCTGAGCCCGACCGTCCCGGCCAGCTCCCCCAGGGTCCACTCCCGGGCCAGGTCCGCCTCCACCATCCGCACGACCCGCATGACCGTCGGGTGGGTGAGCGCGGCGTCGGCGCCGCCCTCGTCCCGGCCGGAACCGACCGTGCGGGAGAGCAGACCGAGGAAGAGCGACAGCCAGCCGATCACGTCGGCCCGGTGGTGCCGGATGCTGCGCTCGCGGAGGCGGTCGAGCTGCTCCAGGTAGCCGACGGAGACCCCCAGATCGTGGTCGTCGAGGTGGGCGGTGAGCACGCCCCGGCGTTGCAGCGAGTGCGGGCCGGTCCAGAGCAGGTAGCCGAGCAGGGCGTCCTCGCGAGTCCAGGACAGCTCGTTGCGCAGCAGGTCGGTGCCGACGCAGCAGTTGTACAGGTCGAGCCCGGCACACCGCTCGTACCCGTGCCACACCCCCGGCCGCAGCAGCACGACGTCGCCGACGGCCAGCCCGTGGCGCCCGGACGCCGAGTGGTGGACGGCGGTGCCGCCCACGACGACGGCGATCTCGACGAAGCTGTGCGTGTGGACGGGCTCCTCGCCCTCGTGCGGGTAGCGGCGCGCGTAGGCCGGCGAGCCGTCGTCGAAGTGGAGCAGCCCGCGGGTCATCTTGAGCGGCGATCCCGTCACATCGGCCACCCTAGCCCCGCAGATCAGGTCAATTTCCTCCAAGTCAGATGTCTTTCGTGCTATCTGCGAAGCCTCACCACCTCGGATGATGCTTCGTGTCCGCTCATTCACATCCCGGACACGAGCCGGTCCTACCCGCGGCCTCGGTGCGACGGACTTCCTTCCGCAGCCTCCTCGTCCCGTCCCGCGCTCCGGCCGGGCCGCCACCCGCGGCCCGGCCGGGCGGCCCGTCACCCGGCGCGCCGGTCGCCCAGGAAGATCCGGCGCCCAGGACGCACGAAACCCCCCGCACACTCCCGTGAAAGACAGGCAGAGGAAGGATCATCGTGCCCAGCCTGACCCCGTACGGCCTGACCTGCGAACTCCTGGAGGAACCCCTCGGGCTCGGCGAGCCCCGCCCGCGCCTGTCGTGGCGGCTGGCCTCCGGCGTGCGAGGCGACGCCCCGGCGGCGTACCGGCTGCGGGTGGCGGCGCGGCCCGAGGACCTCGACGATCCCGCGCGGCTGCTGTGGGACACCGGCCTGGTCGAGCCGCCCGAGACCCCGTACGTGCGCTACGACGGCCCCCCGCTGCAGTCCGGCACCCGCTACCACTGGCGGGTCGCGGTGTGGGACGCGGCGGGCACGCCGGCGGGCGAGGCGACGTCCTGGTTCGAGACCGGGCTGCTGCACGCCGGCGACTGGAGCGCCGCCTGGATCGGTCCCGACCCGGCGCTCGTCGCCGTCGCCGACCCGCCGCGCGACGACGACCGCACCGAGCGCACCCGGCCGCTGGCGCCGTGCCCGCTGCTGCGCCGCGCGTTCCGGGTGGAGGGGACGGCCGTGCGGGCCCGGGTGTACGTGAGCGCGCGCGGCCTGTACGAGCTGTCGATCAACGGCCGGCGGGTCGGCGACCACGAGCTCGCCCCCGGCTGGACCGACTACCACGAGCGCGTCCCGTACCAGGTGCACGACGTGACGGACCTGCTGCGCGAGGGCGAGAACGTGATCGGCGCGACCCTGGCCGACGGCTGGTGGAGCGGCTACATCGGCTTCGACGTCCGCCGCCACGCCCTGCACTACGGCACGGCGCCGCAGTTCCTCGCCCAGCTCGTCGTGGACCACGCCGACGGCTCGCGCCGCGTCGTCGCCACCGACGGCACATGGCGGAGCGGGCAGGGCCCCGTCGTCTACAGCGACCTGCTCATGGGCGAGCGGTACGACGCGCGCCTGGCGGCCACGGGCTGGGACGCGCCCGGGTTCGACGACCGCGGCTGGGCCCCGGCCGCCGTCCTCGACCGCGACCTGTCGGCGCTGACCGCGGCCACCGACCGGCCGGTGCGCGCGGTGGCCGAGCTGCCCGCCATGTCGGTCACGCCGCGCGGCGACGGCCGCCACATCGCCGACCTCGGCCAGAACATGGTGGGCCGGGTCCGCCTGACGGTGCGCGACCTGCCGCGCGGCGCCACGGTCAGGCTGCGCCACGCCGAGATGCTCGACGACGGCGAGCTGTACCTGGACAATCTGCGCACCGCCGAGGCCACCGACCACTACGTGGCGGCCGGGGAGCCGGTCGAGGTGTTCGAGCCGCGCTTCACCGTCCACGGGTTCCGGTACGTGGAGATCAGCGGCCTGCCCGGACCGCTGCGCGCCGAGGACGTGACCGGCGTCGTGCTCGTGAGCGACACGCCGGCGGCGGGCGAGTTCCGCTGCTCGGACCCGATGGTGACGCAGCTCCAGGCGAACATCGTGTGGGGGCAGCGGGGCAACTTCGTCGCGGTGCCGACCGACTGCCCGCAGCGCGACGAGCGGCTCGGCTGGCTGGCCGACGCCCAGGTGTTCCTGCCGACGGCCGCGCGCAACGCCGACGTCGCCGCGTTCTTCGCCCGCTGGATGCGGGACGTGGTCGGCGCCCAGGACGCCGACGGCGCGTTCCCGGACGTGGCCCCGAAGATCTGCGTCACCAACGAGGGCGCCCCGGCCTGGGGCGACGGCGGCGTCATCATCCCGTGGCAGCTCTACCGGCTGTACGGGGACGTGCGGGTGCTCGAACGCTCGTACGACGCGATGGCGGCCTGGGTGGAGTACGTCCGCAGGCACAACCCGGACCTGATCTGGCGCGACCGCGTGGGCAAGCACTACGGCGACTGGCTGCAGATCGGCGTGGAGACTCCCAGGGAGGTGCTGGCCACCGCCTACTTCGCCCGCTCCGCCCAGCTCACCGCGCAGGCCGCCACCGTGCTCGGCCGCAAGGACGACGCCGCCGTGTACGCCGAGCTGCACCGCTCGATCCGGGAGGCGTTCGTCGAGGCGTTCGTCGAGCCGGACGGGCGCGTGGCCGGCGGCACCCAGACCGCCTACCTGCTCGCGCTGGCCTTCGACCTGCTGCCCGGCCACCTCGTGCCGGCCGCCGCCGGCCACCTGGCCGCCGACGTGGAGGCCCGGGGCCGGCACCTGACGACCGGCTTCCTCGGCGTGTCGCTGCTGTGCCCGGTGCTGACCGAGCACGGCCACGCCGACCTGGCGTACGCGCTGCTGCACCAGGAGGACTTCCCGTCGTGGTGCTACTCGATCCGGCACGGCGCCACCACCATCTGGGAGCGCTGGGACGGCTGGACCGAGGAGGGCGGCTTCCAGTCGGCGAGCATGAACTCCTTCAACCACTACGCGCTCGGCTCCGTCGGCGACTGGCTGTACGGGCGGGTCGCCGGCATCGACCAGGACTCCGGCTCGGTCGCCTACCGGCGGCTGCTGCTGCGGCCGACCGTCGGCGGGCGGCTCAGCTGGGCCAGGGCGCACCAGGAGACACCGTACGGGCGGGCCGCGTGCGGCTGGCGCCTGCAGGACGGCGCCGTCACCGTCGAGGTGTCCGTGCCGCCGGGCGCGACGGCCGTCCTGCACGTCCCCACCTCCGACGCGACGGCCGTGCGCGAGAGCGGCATGCCGGTCGAGGCGGCCGAGGGCGTGCGGGTGGCCGGCGAGTGGCACGGTGTGCTGGCCGTGGAGCTGGCCTCCGGCGACTACACCTTCACCGCCCCCCACTGACTCCCGCCCCCCAGCCGCACAAGAAGCGAGAAGGAGGTGACCCGCAGCCCGCAGCCTGCCTTCGCTCCGCCCACCCCCAACGGAGAGGACACCCCCCTTGTCCACGTTGATGGCGAGAATCGCCGCCCTTCTCCTGCTCATCGCCGCCCCCCTGACCGCCGCCACCGCCGCGTACGCCGACCCGGTGGACGACTCCAAGTACGGCACCCCGCTCGTCCCCGTGTCGGGCGCCGGCGTCATCTGGCACCCGACGACCGGCCTGAGCACGCTCAAGGCCCAGCCGGGCCTGACGCAGGTGGACTTCGCCGACGTCATGGGCAGCGTCAACCACCCCATGCGCGCCTGCGACGCCACCGAGAAGGCGGGCCTGCCGGTCAAGCCCGCCGCCACGGTGAGCTGGTGCTGGGACACCGGCGACGCCGACACCGAGACCTGGATCCCGCAGAGCGTCACCACCTCCGGCGACGCCGACGACGACGGCGCCTGGGGACCGTACAAGGTCATCCTCGGCGGCTGGAACCACTGCAACGCCGCCGAGTGCGGCAGCAGCCCCCGCAACAACGACGCCAGGGTCGCCTTCATCGACTACACGGACCCGGCGGCGCCGAAGTACCGCTGGGTCTACCTGGTCGCCCCCACCGACGGCACCAGCAACGCGAACGTCACGAGCTACGCCAACAACACCTTCGGCCCGGCCAAGGCGCACATCGGCGGCATGGCGTGGTACGGCGACAAGCTGTACGTCAGTGCCACCGGCGCCAACTCGACGGGCATCCGGGTGTTCAGCATGGACGAGATCCTCCAGGTCAACGACGCGAGCTCGGCCATCGGCAAGACCGCGTCCGGCTACGCGGCCTACGGCTACCAGTACGTGATGCCGGAGGTCGGCTTCTACAGCTACGCCAGCGGCACCTGCACGATGAGCACCGACTCGGGCGTGCCCTGCTTCGCGTCGATCTCGCTGGACCGCAGCACCGTGCCGGACACGCTGACCGCCGTCGAGTACTTCAGCACCCCCACCCTCCACGGCCGCGTCTACCGCTACAACCTGGGCGGCTCCGGCTTCCTGCTCGCCGGCGACTCGCGGGGCTACACCCCGGCCGCGCAGTCGTACCGCACCCAGGTGGGCAACATGCAGGGCGTCCTGTCGTGGAACGGCACGTGGTACGTCTCGCACAGCTGGCCGGACGAGCGGGGCGAGCTGTGGGCCCTGAACACCTCCACCGGGCGCTCCCACACCTGCTCCAACCCCTACAGCTCGCCGTACGAGTGCTGGTCGATGCATCCGGAGTCGCTGTCGTACAACTACGCCACCGGCATGGTCTGGTCGCTCACCGAGTGGACCAGAAACCAGTGCGCCACCGAGATGCCCGCCCCGCAGAGCTGCGGGCGCGCCATCTTCGCCTTCCCCCGCACCGACCTCCCCTAGCCGGGGAGGTCCGGGTCCCGACAAGCCCGGCCCCGGGTGGAGAGTGCCCCCCAGTTCTCCACCCGGGCCGTACCCGTGGTCAGCGGCTCGGGGACAGGGTGCGCTTGCGGGAGGCGAAGACGTCGTCCACCAGCCCGTACGTGCGCGCCTGCTCGGCCGTGAAGATGCGGTCGCGCTCCAGGTCACGCCGGATGTCCAGCACCGGGCGGCCCGTGTGCCGGGCCAGGATCTCCTCCTGCTGGTCGCGCATGCGCAGGATCTCGCGGGCGTGGATCTCCAGGTCGCTCGACTGGCCGCGCGCGCCCTCGGTCGCCGGCTGGTGCAGCAGCACCCGGGCGTGGGGCAGGGCGGCCCGCTTGCCCGGAGTGCCCGCCGCCAGCAGCACCGCCGCCGCCGACGCGGCCTCGCCGATGCAGACCGTCTGGATCTCGGGCCGGACGAACTGCATCGTGTCGTAGATGGCCGCCATCGAGGTGAACGACCCGCCCGGCGAGTTGATGTAGAGGTTGATGTCGCGGTCGGGGTCGAGCGACTCCAGGGTCAGCAGCTGCGCCATGACGTCGTTGGCGGAGGTGTCGTCGATGGGGGTGCCGAGGAAGATGATGCGGTCCTCGAAGAGCTTGGCGTAGGGGTTGGTCTCCTGCACGCCGTACGAGGTGCGCTCGGTGAAGGAGGGCAGCACGTAGCGTCCGCTCACGGTCAGTTCATCCCTTCGGCGATGTGGTCGACGAACCCGTACTCCAGGGCCTCCTGGGCGGTGAACCAGCGGTCGCGGTCGGAGTCGGCCTGGATGCGCTCCAGCGGCTGGCCCGTGTGGTGGGCGATCATCTCGGCCAAGCGGCGCTTGGTGTGGAGCATGTTCTCGGCCTGGATCTGGATGTCGGCCGCCGTGCCGCCGATGCCGCCGAGCGGCTGGTGCATGACGACGCGGGCGTTGGGCAGGGCGTAGCGCTTGCCCTTGGCGCCGGCGCACAGCAGGAGCTGGCCCATGGAGGCGGCGAAGCCCATGGCGACCGTCGCGACGTCGCACGGCACGAACTGCATCATGTCGTACAGGGCCATCCCGGCGGTCACGGAGCCACCCGGCGAATTGATGTAAAGGGTTATGTCGCGTTTCGGGTCCTCGGCCGCCAGCAAAAGGAGCTCCCCACAGAGCCGATTGCAAATGTCGTCGTCGACCTCCTGGCCGAGAACGAGGATGCGTTCTTTCAGAAGACGCTGGCTGAGCTGGTCAGGCCACTGCGTGCGGGTCTCCGTCATGGTTCGCCTTTCTCTCGGACTAATGTCAGACGCTAGACCCGGGGCCGCGCCATTCATCGGGTTTTTCGCTGGCGGCGCATTTCTCTCAGGGCGCATTCCTCCGAGAGCGAATAATCATCGACATATACTCGCGGATGTGAGAAAGAACCTCCCCCGCCGCTGGGCGTGCCTCATCCTCGGCGGCGCCCTGTTGATGCCGTACATGATGGCCGGGGCCCTCGTGGCCGGGCTGGCCGGCGGCGAGAGCGGCGCATTCCTCCTGCCGTTGCAGGTCGGGCTGTACGCCGCCGTGCTGCCGGCGGTCGCGGTCACCGGGCTGTTCCTGCCGGTGCGGGGGCTGGAGGTGAGCGCCGCGCAGGGACTGCTCGGCGCGCGGGTGGAGACGCCGCCCCGCGAGGCGCGCCGCTCGTGGCAGGAGCGGCGGCGCACGGCGACGTGGTTCACGCTGCACCTGGCCGTGGGTGGCGTGGTCAGCGGCTTCACGCTGGCGATCGTGCCGTTCACGGTGTACACGCTCGCGCTGCCGTTCCTCGGTGACTCCGTGATGGTGCTGGGCGCCGAGGCACGGCCGGGCTGGCCGGCGCTGCCGTGGACCCTGGCCGGGATCGTCCTGCTGGGGGCGCTGGTCCTCATGGCGGCGGGGGCGGGCGCGCTGCTGACCCGGCTGGCGCCCGTGCTGCTCGGCCCGACCCCCGGCGAACGGCTGGCGGCGGCCGAGCGGCGGGCGCGGGTGCTGGCCGAGCGCAACCGGCTGGCCCGCGAGCTGCACGACTCGGTGGGCCACGCGCTGAGCGTGGTGACCCTCCAGGCCGCCGCCGCGGGACGGGTGCTCGACCGCGACCCGGAGACGGCGAGGACGGCGCTGGACGCGATCGAGCAGTCGGCGCGCGCGGCCCTGGAGGACCTCGACCACGCGCTCGGGGTCCTGCGCGCAGGCGACCCGCCGGCCGGACCCGCGGAACGCGGCGGCTGGGCGACCCTGGACGATCTGGACGCGCTCGTCGCCGCCTCGGGGGCGCCGGTCGAGCGCGAGGTGGGCGACGTGTCGGCCGTTCCAGGGCCGGTCTCCCGGGAGGCGTACCGGATCGTGCAGGAGGCGCTCACCAACGCCATCAAGCACGGCCGCGCCCCGGTACGGCTGGCGGTGGCCGTGCGGGACGGCGAGCTGCGACTGGAGGTGACCAACCGCACCGCCGCCCCGGCGCCCCGGAACGGGACACGAGGCGGCCGCGGGCTGAAGGGCATGCGCGAGCGCGTACGGCTCCTGGACGGCGACCTGGACGCGGGCCCCGCGACCGGCCCGTCCCCGGACGGCGGATCCGGCAAGGCGAGCGGCCCGCAAGGGGAGGGGTGGTGGCGGGTGAGCGCGCGGCTCCCGCTACGGTCGGCGCCATGACGGTGAGGGTCGTGATCGCCGACGACGAGGACCTGGTGCGCGCCGGCCTGCGCGTCATCCTGTCCTCCGAGCCGGGTGTGGAGGTGGTCGGCGAGGCGGCCGACGGTGCCGAGGTCCTGCCCGTGGTGCGCCGCGAACGCCCCGACGTGGTGCTCATGGACGTGCGGATGCCGGCCGTGGACGGCATCCAGGCCACCCGGCGGCTGGTGGCGCTGGACGACCCGCCGAAGGTGCTCGTCGTCACGACGTTCGAGAACGACGATTACGTCTACGACGCGCTGCGGGCCGGGGCCGACGGGTTCCTGCTCAAGCGGACCCGGCCCGACGAGCTGCTGCGCGCGGTGAAGCTCGTCGCGGCCGGCGACACGCTGCTGTTCCCGGCGGCGATCCGGGCGCTGGCCGCCCGCCGGCCGCCCGGCCCGGACGTGCCGGGCATCGACCGGCTGACGGGCCGGGAGGGTGACGTGCTGCGGCTGATGGCCCGGGGCCTGTCCAACGGCGAGATCGCGGCCGAGCTGGTCGTGGGCCAGGAGACGGTCAAGACCCACGTCGGCAACGTGCTGGCCAAGCTCGGCGCCCGCGACCGCACGCAGGCCGTCATCGCCGCGTACGAGTCCGGCTTCGTCTCCCCGGCCGACCACGGCTGACCCCGCCGCTGCCACCGCCGCACAGGTCACGTGGCCGAGCTCTCCAGGATGCGGGCGGCGGGCAGCACGGTGCTCTCGGTCGCCGTCATGCCGGTCGCCGCCAGGTGCGCGTCCACCAGCCGCAGCCCCACCGCGTACCCGGCCATGTCGGGGATGCCGCGCGGCTCTCCGCCGAAGTTGCGTATCGCGGTGTCGCCCAGCACGTACGCGGGGGTGTTCCGCATCCCGGCCAGGCCGATGTCCGTCATGATCAGCTCGTGGGCCCGGTCGAGCTCGGCCCCGGTGACCTTCGACGACCACGGCCCCATCGCCTCCGGCCCCGACAGCTCCCGCACGAACGCCTCGGCCAGGCCCTCGGCGACGACGTGCTCGCCGACGGTCACGGTGGCCGGGTTCCACTCCACGTTGGTGAAGCGGACGCTGTGGTGGAACTCGTGGACCGCGCAGTGGGCGATCCGCCCGACGGTGTCGTCCGTGGGCCAGGCCAGCAGGTACAACCAGCCGGGTGAGCCCGCCATGCCGTAGTAGCCGCCGGTCACGTTCATGAGGTAGTCGTCGCCGGGGTTGCCGAGCACCAGCATGACCTGCAGCCGGTCCGGCTGCCGGGCGCCCGCGAGCCTTTCGGAGGCGCGGTGGAGCTCGCGCTCGACCTGCCCGAGCACGTCCTCCTCGATCATGCGGCGGACCGCCGGCAGGTAGCGGGGGTCGTCGGCGTCGACCCGGAAGCCGGCGCCGCGGTGGTGGATGTCGATGATGTCGCCCGGCATGGGGATGGCGTCCCGGATCGGGGCCAGCACCTCGCGCAGCGCGCCGGGGCGGCGCTCCAGCGGCTGCTCCAGCAGCTCGGCGATGGGGGTGAGGGTGTCGTGAACGATGAACTCCATGCCGCCGGACGCTAAGGGCTGCCGTGACGTGAGGCTCAAGCCGGTTTTCAGAGCTGCTGGTCCTGGCCCTGTTCCTCACCCGGAGAGGGACCCGGCGAACCCTGGCCGCTCTCGCTCGGCGACGGCGTCGGCGAGGGCGCGGGCCGCTGCGGCTCGGGCGAGGCCGGGACGGGCGGCGGCGTCGGCTCGAAGTTGGTGGGCGGCAGCGGACGGGGCAGCGGATCGCCCTCAGACCTGCCGAACAGCAGCAGCAGGGCGATCGTCGTCAGCAGTGCCACCAGCACGGCCAGCGCCAGGGCGGCCATGAGGACCCGCCGGCGGGTCTCGGTGAGCGGGGCCGGCCGCGGCGGGGGGCCGGGCAGCGCGGGATCGCGGTCCGTCAGCCAGTACGGCACGAAGTCGGGACCGTGCGCGGGCCCGATGAAGGTGCCCCCGACCATCACCGGCCCGAGGAACCACTCCGCCCCCGGCCGGCCCGGCAGGTACGGCACGGCCACCCATGGCGCCTGCCCGGTCTCCATGGCCAGCACCTCGGGCGCGCCCTCCAGCACGGCGGCCCGCGACCGGGAGGCCCTGATGAGCCAGCTGCGCACGCCGCCGCCCCGCGCCGACGCCTCCCGCATCGTGGTCACGAAGCGCTCACGCGCCGCCGCGTCCAGGGCGGCCCCGTGGGTCAGCACGGCCAGGGACACCGCGCGGCCGTCGGCGCCCTGCCCGAGGTACACGAAACCGGCCGGGGCCTGGTGCAGGCGCGCCTGCACGACGAACGGCCCCAGCCGCGGGGGATCGCCATACTGCAGCGGACTTGCCACGTTTGCCATGAAAGCACAGACGTGGCGTGATGCACGTTCGCGGGACGTTTGGTGGAATGGGCGTCATGAGCGTCGCCGAAGAGTTGCCAGGCGGGACGGACGCGGGCGTGCTGCGTCAGGCCCTCGACGAGGTCCGGCGGGTCATCGTCGGGCAGGAGCACATGGTCGAGAGGCTGGTCGTGGCCCTGCTCGCGCGCGGGCACTGCCTGCTGGAAGGGGTTCCCGGCGTCGCCAAGACCCTGGCCGCCTCCACCCTGGCCACCGTGGTGGGCGGCACGTTCGCCCGCATCCAGTTCACCCCCGACCTGGTGCCGAGCGACATCGTCGGCACCCGCGTGTTCCACCCGTCCAACGAGAAGTTCGACGTCGAGCTGGGCCCGGTGTTCGTCAACTTCCTGCTGGCCGACGAGATCAACCGGGCCCCGGCCAAGGTGCAGTCGGCGCTGCTGGAGGTGATGGCCGAGCGGCAGGTGACGCTGGCCGGCGTCACCCATCCGCTGCCCCGGCCGTTCATCGTGCTGGCCACGCAGAACCCGATCGAGTCCGAGGGCGTCTACCCGCTGCCGGAGGTGCAGCGCGACCGGTTCCTGTTCCGGGTGCGGGTGCCGCACCCGAGCGCCCACGAGGAGCTGGAGATCCTGCACCGCATGAGCGTCACCCCGCCCACGCCGGCGCGGGTGCTGGAGCCGGAGCGGCTGCTCGCCCTGCAGGGCGCGGCCGAGGCGGTCTCGGTCCACCAGCTCGTCGCCGACTACGTGGTGCGGCTGGTCATGGCCACCCGCTCGCCCGCCGAGTACGGCCTGGCCGACCTGACCGAGACCATCGAGATCGGGGTGAGCCCGCGCGCCACCCTCGGGCTGGTGGCCGCCGGCCGCGCCCTGGCGCTGCTGCGGGGCCGCGACTACCTGCTGCCCGACGACGTGCGCGACGTGGCCGTGGACGTGATGGCGCACCGGCTGATGCTGACGTTCGACGCGCTGGCCGACGGGGTGGACCCCGAGCAGGTGGTCAGGCAGATCCTGCACGCCGTACCCCCGCCCCTCGTCGTCTGGAACCAGAACCGGTGAACACAGCCGAGCAGGCGCTGCGGCGCCTCGAGCTGGTGGTGACCCGCAGGCTCGACGGCCTGCTGCACGGCGCCCATCTGGGGCTGCTGCCCGGCACGGGCAGCGAGGCCGGCGACAGCCGGGTCTACGTGCCCGGCGAGGACGACGTGCGGCGCATGGACTGGGCGGTGACCGCGCGCACGACGGTGCCGCACGTGCGCGACCTGATCGCCGACCGCGAGCTGGAGACGTGGGCGCTGGCCGACCTGTCGCCGAGCATGGACTTCGGCACGGCCGACACCGACAAGCGTGACCTGGTGGTGTCGGCGATCGGCGCGCTCGGGTTCCTGTCCAGCCGCATGGGCGACCGGTTCGGCGCGCTCGTCCTGCACGACGAGTACGTCCACCGCATGCCGGCCCGCACCGGCCGGCCCGCCCTGTACGGGCTGCTGCACTCGCTGATGGACGCCCCGCGCGGCCGGCCCGTGCCCGACGCGCCGGACCTGGCGGAGGGCATCGAGGTGCTGGCGGCCACCCGCAGGCGGCGCGGCATGCGGGTGGTGGTGTCCGACTTCCTCGACGCCCACCCGGATCTGGACCCGGCCGAGCGGCCCTGGGAGCGGCCCATCCGCCGTCTGGCGGCCCGCCACCAGGTGCT
This sequence comes from Nonomuraea sp. NPDC050691, assembly GCF_040654455.1. Taxonomy (NCBI): domain Bacteria; kingdom Bacillati; phylum Actinomycetota; class Actinomycetes; order Streptosporangiales; family Streptosporangiaceae; genus Nonomuraea; species Nonomuraea sp. NPDC050691. Next base: position 17,798 of record NZ_JBFAIA010000074.1, on the reverse strand, counting down.
CGCGGTCGAGGTGATCGACCCGCGTGAGCTGGAGCTGCCCGACGTGGGCCGGGTCGCGTTCGCCGACCCCGAGACCGGGAACGTACGCGAAGTGCATCTTTCACCCAAAATCCGGCGTGCGTATGCCGAGGCGGCGGCGGCGCAACGTGAGGGCACCCGGGCGGCGCTGCGCCGCGCCGGCGTCGCCCACCTCGTGCTGCGCACCGACCGCGACTGGGTGTTCGACGTGGCGCAGTTCGTGCTGCGCCAGCGCCGCATGAGCCACCTCGCGCACCGGAGATCCTCATGACCTTCCTGTCTCCCGCGTGGCTGTGGCTGTTCGCGCTGCTCGTGCTGCTCGCCGCCGGTTACGTCGTCGCGCAGTTCGCCCGCCGCCGCTACACCGTGCGCTTCACCAACCTCGCGCTGCTCGACCTCGTCGCGCCCGCCGGGCCGGGCTGGCGCCGGCACGTCGCGCCGGCGCTGTTCCTGCTGATGATGGCGCTGCTGGTGATCGGCGCGGCCAAGCCCGCCGACCAGGTGCGGGTGCCGCGCGACCGCGCCACCATCATGATCGCGCTGGACGTGTCGCTGTCGATGGACGCCAACGACGTCCGGCCCAACCGGATCAGCGCGGCCAAGAGCGCGGCGCAGGCGTTCGTCAAGGAGCTGCCCGACCGGTTCAACGTGGGCGTGGTGTCCTTCGCCCGCTCCGCGAACGTCGTCATCTCCCCCACCACCGACCACCAGGCCGTGATGACCGCCATCGGCAACCTGTCCACGCGGCCGGGCACGGCCATCGGCGAGGCGGTCTTCAACGCGCTCGACTCGGTCCGCTCGTTCGACCAGGAGGCGGTCACCGACCCGCCGCCGTCCGCGATCGTGCTGCTGTCCGACGGCGACAACACCTCCGGCCGCTCGGTCCCCGAGGCCATCGAAGCCGCCAAGCAGGCCCGCGTCCCCGTCTCCACGATCGCGTACGGCACGCAGGAGGGCACGGTCTCCATCGACGGCCGCCCGGTCAACGTGCCCGTGAACAAGCAGACCCTGCAGTCGCTCTCCGAGGGCACCAGCGGCCGGGCCTACGCGGCCGAGTCCGGCAGCGAGCTGCGCGACGTCTACGAGCAGATCGGCACGTCGCTCGGGTTCAAGCTGGTGAACCAGGAGATCACGCAGTGGTTCATCGTGGCGGCGATCGTGGCCGGGGTGCTGGTGGCGGGCGCCGCCGTCCTGTTCGGCGCGCGGATCCCGTAACGTTCAGGCACGTGGCCCACTACTTCTCCGAACAGCCGGGAGCCGCCAGCAGGCCGGGCACCGTCGATCTGGTGCTGCCCGACCTGCATCTGCGGCTGGAGACCGACCGGGGCGTGTTCTCGCCCGAGCGGGTCGACCTCGGCACGCGCGTCCTGCTGGAGACCGTTCCGCCCCCGCCGCGGGAAGGCGACCTGCTCGACCTCGGATGCGGCTACGGCCCGATCGCGCTGACCATGGCCTCGCGCGCCCCGGAGGCGACGGTGTGGGCCGTCGACGTCAACCGGCGCAGCGTCGAGCTCACGGAGCGCAACGCCCGCGCCGCGGGCCTCGGCGGGGTGCGGGCCGTGCACGCCGACGAGCTGCCGGACGAGGTGACCTTCCAGGCCATCTGGTCCAACCCGGCCATCCGCATCGGCAAACCGGCCCTGCACGCGATGCTCACCAGGTGGCTGTCGCGCCTGGCGCCCGGCGGCGTCGCCTACCTGGTCGTCCAGAAACACCTCGGCTCCGACTCCCTGCAGCGCTGGCTCGGCGAGCAGGGCTGGCAGGCCTCGCGCGAGGCCTCCCGGGCCGCCTACCGCATTCTGAAAGTGGAAGCATGAGAAGGCAGCTACGTCCCACCGACGTCAAACGGCTCAACCGCGCCTGGCGGCGTCAGACGGCCAACCGGCTCTCCCTGATCCTCGAGTCGGTCACCGGCCCGTTCAACGTGGGCTCGATCTTCCGGACGGCCGCCGCGTTCGGCGCCGACCAGATCTGGCTGGCCGGCAACGCCACTCCGCCGACCAACCCCAAGGCCGGCAAGACGGCGCTCGGCACCGAACGGCTGATCACCTGGCACGAGGCGATGCCCGTCGCCGACGCCGTCAAGGCCGCCCGCGACGACGGCTACACGGTGCTCGCGATCGAGCTGACCGCCGGGGCCGTGCCGCTGCACCAGGCCGACCTCGGCCGCGACGTGTGCCTGGTGGTCGGCAGCGAGGACCACGGCTGCTCCCCCGCCCTCCTCGACGCCGTGGACGGCGTCTGCTACATCCCGCAGGTCGGCCGGGTCGGGTCGGTCAACGTCGCCGTGGCCGCCGCCATCGCGCTGGCCGAGGCGCGCCGCCAGGAGTGGCAGAATCTGGCTGAGTCACCTGAGTCTCCCTGACTTTGGGGGATGCTCGCTGATTCGTAACCGTCGTCCGCATCCACATCGGCATCCACGGAAGGCATACTTCAGGACGTGCTCAGCCGTCGCTTCGCCTTTCTCGACCATCCGGGCCCGCTCGCCTTCGCCCATCGCGGGGGCGCGGCCGAGGGCGCGGAGAACTCCGCCGCGGCCTTCGAGCGGGCGGTCCGGCTGGGCTACACGTACCTGGAGACCGACGCGCGGGCCACGGCCGACGGCGTGCTGCTGGCCTTCCACGACCCGACGCTCGACCGGGTCACCGACCGGCGGGGCCGCCTGGCCGAGCTGCCGTACCGCGAGGCCGCCCGGGCCAGGATCGGCGGCGAGCACGAGATCCCGCTGCTGGAGGACCTCCTCGGCACCTGGCCGGAGGCCCGCTTCAACATCGACGTGAAGGAGGCCGGCGCCATCGCGCCGCTGGCCGACGCGATCAGGCGCACCGGCGCCTACGAGCGGATCTGCCTGACCTCCTTCTCCGACGAGCGGCTGCTGATGGCCCGGGCCGCGCTCGGCCGCGAGGTCTGCTCGGCGCTCGGCCCGCGCGGCGTGGCCGCGCTGCGCGCCGCCGCCTCGACCTCCGGCTACGGCCGCCTGCTGAGCCGCCTGTCGCGCGCGGGCGTGCCCTGCGCGCAGGTGCCGGTGGGCTTCCGCGGGCTGCGGGTCACCACGAGCCGCCTGGTCCGCACGGCGCACGCCATCGGCATGCAGGTGCACGTGTGGACCGTCAACGACCGCGCCCGCATGGATCACCTGCTCGACCTCGGGGTCGACGGCCTCATGACGGACGACATCACCGGCCTGCGCGACGTGCTCGACCGTCGCGGCCAGTGGCATCCCGGCCGCATGGCGGCCTGAGCAGTGGCCGCCACGGCGGTCGTGGCCTCACCGGCAACCTGGACAGCGTCCTAGGAGCGACTCGACACCATGCCCGTACCCGCACCCCCCGCGGTTCCCGACGACCCCACCGCCGACTCCCCGGCCGCGCGCAGGCGCGAGCAGCGCGGCTGGTACGTCTACGACTGGGCCAACTCCGCCTTCTACACCACGATCATCTCGGTGTTCCTCGGCCCGTACCTGATCCCCGTGGCCCGCACCGCGGCCTGCGCCAAGGACTTCCCGGCGGTCGCGGCCGAGACGTGCGCGCGCGACTTCGACAAGCTGGCCGCCGCCAACCCCGGCCTCGGATACGTGGACGTGCTCGGCGCCGACGTGCGGCCCGCGGCGTTCTTCGGCCTCACGCTGACCATCGCGGTGTTCCTGCAGATCGTCTTCCTGCCGATCGTGGGGGCGCTGGCCGACCACACCGGCCGCAAGCGGGAGATGCTCGGCGCGTTCGCCTACGTCGGCGCCCTGGCCACCATGGGCCTGTACTTCGTCGAGGGCGACCGCTACCTGCTCGGCGGCGTCCTGTTCATCCTCGCCAACCTGGCCTACGGCTCGTCGGTCGTCGTCTACGACTCGTTCCTGCCGCAGATCTCCACGCCCGACGAGCGCGACGCGGTGTCCTCGCGCGGCTGGGCGATCGGTTACCTCGGCGGCGGCCTGCTGCTGGCCCTCAACCTGGTGCTCTACCTCCAGCACGAGAGCCTGGGCCTCAGCGAGGGCATGTCGGTGCGGATCAGCATGATGTCGGCCGGGCTGTGGTGGGCGACATTCACGATCGTGCCGCTGCTGCGGCTGCGCAACCGGCCGGTGCCCGTCCACGAGGGCACGGCGCTGCGCTCGGTGGCGGGCAGCTTCCGCCAGCTCGGCCGCACCCTGTCCGAGCTGCGGCGTTACCCGCTGACCCTGCTGTTCCTGGTGGCGTACCTCGTCTACAACGACGGCATCCAGACCGTCATCGGCAACAGCGCGGCCTTCGCCTCCGAGGCGCTGAAGCTGAGCAAGACCGTGCAGATCAGCGCGATCCTCATGGTGCAGTTCGTGGCGTTCTTCGGCGCGCTGCTGATGGGCCTGCTGGCCCGCCGTTACGGCACCAAGCGGACCGTGCTGGCCGGCCTGGTGCTCTGGACGGTGATCGTCGTCGCCGCGCTGTTCGTCCAGGAGGGGCAGGCGACGCAGTTCTATCTCATGGCGCTGGCCATCGCGATCGTGCTCGGCGGCACCCAGGCGCTGTCGCGGTCGCTGTTCTCCCAGGTGATCCCCAAGGGGCGGGAGGCGGAGTACTTCAGCCTGCTCCAGATCAGCGACAAGGGCTCGGCGTTCATCGGCGCGCTGACGGTGACGATCGCGCTGCAGCTCACCAACAGCTACCGGATGGCCATGGTCTCCATGATCATCTTCTTTGTGGTGGGGTTCGTGCTGCTGGCCCTGGTCAACCTGCCCAAGGCCATCCGGGACGCGGGCAACGAGGTGCCCCAGCAGGTCTGACCTCCCGCGCAGCGGGCCTGGCGGGCCGCGTACCGGCTTGACGGGCCGCGTACCGGCTGGTTGGCTCGTGGGTCAGCGGGAGGCTCGGCCGGGCGCGCGGCCGGCCGACAGGACCATCGTGCCGGGCCCCTGGGCCGCGCCGGGCCCGGCCACGGCGGTGATCGTGTCGGCGGTCGCCTCGCCGCCACAGTGGGGGCAGGTCACGACCGGGGTGAACCGCGCGCCGCAGGAGTGGACGAGCAGCGCGGGCGGGCCGCCGGGCGGCGTGGCCCAGCGGTCGCCCCAGGCCATCAGCGTGATCAGCGCGGGCACGACGTCACGGCCCGCCTCGGTCAGCTCGTACGTGTAGCGGACCGGCCGTTCCTGGTACGGCCGGCGCTCGACCACGCCCGCCGCCACCAGGTGCTCCAGCCTTTGGGCCAGCAGGTTGCGCGAGACGCCGAGGTCGTCGGCCAGCTCGTCGAATCTGCGCAGCCCGAGGAAGAGGTCGCGCAGGATCAGCGGGGTCCACGAATCGCCGAGCACACCGACGGCCTGGGCGATGGAGCAGTGCATCTCACCGAACCTGTTCACGGCACCAGTCTAGTGGGTTGATAAAGTGAACCCATGTCAGTTCACCTTCAGGACTCACCTGCAAGGGCCTACCGCGAGGCGGGCGAGGCCAAGGACGCCGACGCGATCACGGCCACCCTGTCACCCCGGGTCACCTTCCACTCCCCGCTCACCGACTCCGCAACCATCGAGGGGCGCGAACAGGTGAGGGAGCTGTTCGCCGCCGTCCTGGGAGTGCTCGCCGACCTGCGCTACCACACCGACGTGGGCGACGAGCGGACCCGCATGATCGCGGCCACCGCCCGCGTGGGCTCCCAGCGGATCGAGGAGTCGGCGCTGCTCCGGCTGGACGAGCAGGGCCTCATCGAGGACATCACGCTGTGGATCCGGCCGCTGCCCGGCCTCACGGCCCTCATGGCCGCCCTGGGGCCCCGGCTCGCGCGGGCCGGCGGCAAGCCCGGCCTGGCAGTCCTGGCGGCGGCGGCCACCCAGCCGCTGGCGGCGATGACCCGCTTCGGCGACCGTACGCTGGTCCCCCTGCTGAACCGCCCCTGACGAGCCCGCCGTCGCGGCGCGGCGTCGAGCCGCGGATTGGCCTCGCCCGTCCAGCCGGTCCGGACTCGAAGCGCAGGAGTGGGCCTCTCCCCCGGCAGGCGCGCCCGGCGAGGCCGCCGTCAACCCTGGCAGGTCAGGCGCAGAGCGTGGACAGCCTCATCGAGGTGCGAGAGTTCCGCGACATCCCCCGCGACTCGGACGATCGATGTGCTCACCTTGCGCTTCGATGCCGGTGTGGGGGCGCACGGGAACCGTCATCCGAGCGTTCAGATCTTCTTGTCGAGGAAGCCGAGCACGAGTTCGTTGTAGCGGCCGGGCTTCTCGGCCGGGACGATGTGCCCGGCCCCTTCGACGAAGGCCGCCTCGGAGGCCTTGTTGCTCTCGGCGAGGGCGGCGCCGATGGCGGCCAGGGTCTGCTGGTCCATGACGACGCTCTTGTCCTCGGTGCCGTGCAGGTACAGGGTCGGCTGGCTCGGCAGGCTGCCCCAGAGGCGGCCGTGTTCGGCCGCCCATTCCGGCGTGCCCATCTGCTTGGGGCCGAAGTTGGTCCGGTAGAGGTCCAGGGCCGCCCGGAGCCGGGCGGGGTCGCCCAGGGCCTTGCGCATCCCCTCGATCTCCTCGGTGGCGTCGAAACCGGGGGCGGTCCACTTGTCCTGCAGGCCCTGGCGCAGCCACGCCATGTCGTCGGCGGCCAGGACCTCGGTGGCCATGTCCATCTGGATGAACCAGAAGTGGTTGAGGTTCTCGATGCCCTCGAAGGTGCCGGCGTACGTGGCGAAGAACGACAGCGGCGGGACATCGCTGACCACCAGCCGCGACCACCGCTCGGGGGTCGTGGCGGCGGCGGACCAGGCCATGCCCGCGCCCCAGTCATGCCCCACCAGGACCGCGTCGCCGGTGCCGCCCAGCTCCTGGTGCAGGGCATTGACGTCGTCAACGAGATCGCTGAGCAGCATGCTGCCGTCCGCCGGAAGCGCGGTGGGGGCGAACCCTCGCATGTTGGGGGCGACGGCCCGGTAGCCCGCTGCCGCGAGAGCTGGCATGAGGTGGCGGTAGGTGACGTCTCCGGACTCGGGGAAGCCGTGCAGCAGCAGAGCCAGCGGCCCCTCCCCCTCCTCCGCGTAGGAGAAGTCGATGCCGTTGGCGGTGATGCGCCCGTGGTTCACAGTGGTCTCCGTGCTTGTGAGTGATCAGTGACGCCGCAGGATGGGCCCCTCCGGCGGCGTCACTGATCCTGGTTCTCTTGCAGCACTTTCGACAAGTACCTACTATTTGTTCAGGTACCTGCCTTTTCTTCAGTATGGGAGGGCGCAGGGTGAAGAAGCGCAGCTACTCGTGCGGGCTCGACGCCGCCGTGGACGTGGTGGGCGGCAAGTGGAAGGCGCTGATCCTGTGGGGACTGCACGACGGTCCCCGGCGCTTCGGCGAGCTGCGCAGGGCCGTGCCGGGCATCAGCGAGAAGTCGCTGATCATCCAGCTCCGCGAGATGGAGCACTGCGGCCTGGTGAACCGCGAGGTGTACCACCAGGTTCCGCCGAGGGTGGAGTACTCCCTGACCGACTTGGGGCAGTCGCTCAACCAAGCCCTCATCCCCCTGGGCGAATGGGGCGAGAAGAACATGAAGATCATCGAAGCGATCCCTGCGGCCTGAGGGGTGTCCGTCATCCTCGAACCGCTTGTGCTCGCCTGTTCGTGGACGAAGCGCTGAGAACATGACGGGGCCGGGCCCGCGGTAGCGCATCCCGCAAGGTCACGTCGGGGCCGAGCGCGAGCATCGGGCGCAGTGCATTGCTCGCCGGCGAGGGTTTCTTCACCGGCGACCCGCTCCCCGGGCCATGCGTCACACGTGGGAAAACCCCGGCCTCATAGGAGTTGTCGCGCCTCTGGAGGGAACTCCTGAGTGCCTGGGCGATTGGATCACGCCACGGGTGGGAATCCCATCACGGTATCAAGCGTTAGACACCGTGGGAGACAGACCCCCCGCGCAATGGGGGCCCTGTAGGAGGCATTCAGACATGGGCGAGCGAGCACTTCGTGGCACCCGGCTCGGGGCAACCAGCTACGAGAACGACCGTAACACGGATCTGGCCCCACGCCAGGAGGTGTCTTACACCTGTCCGAAGGGGCATCTCTTCGAGGTACCGCTCGCCGCCGAGGCTGAGATCCCCGCGACGTGGGAGTGCCGCATGTGCGGCGCCACCGCGACGCGGGTGGACGGCGAGCAGCCCGAGTCGAAGAAGACCAAGCCGCCGCGGACACACTGGGACATGCTGCTGGAGCGGCGATCCATCGAGGACCTGGAGGAGGTGCTCAACGAGAGGCTGGCCGTCCTGCGCGCCCAGCGTCGCAAGAGCGCCTGAACTCCATCTTCACGGTGTGAGGCCCCCGGGCACCCGCCCGGGGGCACCTTGTTGAACGCCGGTCTCAGGTGACTGAGACCGGCGTTCAGCATGCCGCCGGTCAGCGCCCGACATGGCGGAGGCCCGGGGTTCGGCATGTCCTCTGAGCGGCGTTCAGTTGCCGCAGGAGCAGTCGCATCCGTCACAGCAGTCGCAGCAGTCGCAGGAGCACTGGCAGCAGTCGCAGCAGCCCTCGCAACCGTCGCAGCTGTCACGCAGGTAGCAGCGCTCGTCCCAGGAAGCAGCCTTGTGCTCGCTCCACTCGGGCCGCCATAATCCGCACGTCAAGACCGTGCCCACGACGGCCGCCGTCCGCAGGGGCCAGGCGGGCCGCCGCCGGGACGCCGTCTCATGCCCGCCGAAGGCGCGAGCCACCGCCCGCCGAACCTCCGTACCGAGGAGCACCTCCACGAGGTGCCGCTCCTCCAGCTCCAGGTCGCGTACGGCGAGCGCGATGCCGTGCGCCGCGTCGTCGCAGAGCCGCCGCGCCTCGTCACGGCCGGTGCCCGTGGCGGTCAGCGGGTTGAACGCGCCCCGCGCCGCGTCCTCCTCCTGATCCTCGGCGGCGTCAAGAAGGTGGGCGAGGCGGCCGAACAACGTCCCGATCTCAGCCAGCGCCGCGGTGTTCCCGGGGCGGCCGGCGAGCACGGCCGTGTGCGCGAACGCCGCCGCGACCGCCTCCTCCGTGGGCCGGGTCAGGTCCAGCAACGCGACCCCCCGCAGCCCCGCACCCGTTCTCTCGCCCCCGACCGGCTCCCCTGACGCCGCCCTCTTGTCCGCGTCCAGCCTCGCGCACATCCCTCCCCCGCCCGCGACCGACCCCCCGGACACCGCACCCCCGGCTGCTGGGGCCGCCTCATGCCGCTTCCGGTCGAGCAGGGCCGTAGCGGCGCGGCGCTCCAGCTCGAGCTGCCGGTCGGCCGTCGCCGCCAGCGTCGCGGTGTCGAATCCCACCTCCGCCCCGAGCCGTGCCCCGGCCGTCTCCCAGCGGGTCGCCAGCACGCGACCCGCGGCAGCCGTCGCCGGGGCCGCGTCGCCGTCGGCGGCGTGGTCGCGGAGCCGGCCGGCGGCCAGCACGAGCGACACTGAGGCGGCGAGCCGGGCCCCTGACGCCCGGTGGTCCACGACGTCGGCCCAGCGGAGCCCGCGCAGCGCGCACGGGCCCGCGGTGCGGTGCGGTGAGGCGGACGGGAGCTGGGCCTCGGTGAGCACCGAGATGATCAGGGTGTCGTAGTTGGTGGCCAGCCGGGCGGCCTGACCCTGCCCGTCCCTCAGCGTGAGGCAGAGGCCGCACAGGTGGGCGCGCCACGCGTCGCGCACGCTCGCGCAGGCATGCGTGACGCATGGGCGGATGATTCCGAACACACAACCTCGCCGGTATTGGAACGATCTATGCGATTGATCGGAGGATCGTACTCCGAAATCGGCTCGGGATGATACGCCCGGCCTTTCCCTGCGCCTTGAGGGTGGCCATGTGGGTGAGGGAACCCCTGACACCCCACCCGCCCCTGTAGGGTCTCGCTCCGCTCGGACCGTTCTCCCTTGGGGGCGCTTCGCGCCGCGGAGCTCAGGCGTTGCTCCCAGTCGGGCCACAGGCCCGACCCCTCTTCAATGATGCAGTGATCAGTGGAACCGGATGAGGTATGCGGGCCACGCGAATAGGCCTCAGTGATGCCGATGACGTCGCAGAGAAGTTCGTTCCGCCCGGGCGCACCTCAAAGCGGTGCTATTTTTCCCCCGCCGGATCATGTTCTCGCCGGGTCGATGTGACCGCTTTCCCAAAATCTCTGGACGAGATCCGACGGCCAGGACCATGCTTGAGGGGGAGATTACGGCGCACCACAGGGAGATGATCTCCCATGAACGGAAAGCGGCATATCGCGGTGGTCGGCCCGTTGATCGCCTCAGGACTGGTCTTCGGAACACCGGCGGACGCGAACACGTCGCCGACCAGCCGGCCCGCTGTCCCAGCATTGTCCACGGCCTCGCGGCAGGCGACCGCCGGGTTGCAGCCGGACTGCTGGCACAAAGACCCGGAGAAGCGAGAGAGGTGCAAGAAACGGCATGCAATCAAGAAGCTGAAGGAAAGGATGAAGAAACAGGGGAAGAAATGGATGGGGCCTCCGAGTGGCTGCTTCAAGGGATGGCACACGCCTGAATGCAGGGACAAACGGGAGCGAAAGAAGCAGGAGTGGAAGCGGAACAAACTCAGAATGCCCGATTGGCGACCGCCGGAGGACCGGCAACCGCAGTACCCGCATCCGCCGCCATACGTCGATCCCGGGCAGGTCCCGCCAGGACACTAGGCCCTGACCAATTGACCACGGGCGTGGTCAACAGCGGGGGCTGATCAAGAGGAGAGACCTCGGGTGTTGGCGCAGGCGCCGCGTCTGCAGCAACGCGGAGGCCTCGCATCCCCCCGTAACGAAGGCGAGGGTGCGCCTGCACCGCCTCGCTTGGCTGGACCGGCAGGCCGGCTACGCCTCGCGGTCCTCGCGCAGGACCTCGCCGTGGACCACCTTGCCGCCACGCGCGGAGCCACCGTCGGCCGCGGAGTCGGACGCTCCCGGGAACGCCTCGGGGAACAGCTGCGCGTACGGGGAGGCGGCGGCCATGCGCTTGACCCGGCGGTCGAAGAACCACGCGCCGAGGCGGCGCATCAGCGGCCGGGTGAACGGCAGCACGCACAGGAACCCTGCGATGTCGGTGAAGAAGCCGGGCGTCAGCAGCAGCGCGCCGCCCACCAGGACGAGCGCGCCGTCGGCCAGCTCACGGTCGGGCATGCGCCCGGACCCCAGAGCCTCCTGCAGCGCCCGCCAGGCGCGCCGGCCCTCGCGGCGTACCAGCCAGGCGCCGAGCAGGCTGTCGGCGATCAGCAGGGCCACGGTCGGCCAGCCGCCGATGACCGAGCCGACCTGGATGAGCAGCCAGATCTCCAGGACGGGGACGACCAGGAAGGCCAGGAACAGCAGGAGCCGCATCGTTTTCCTCGATTTCAGCACACGCGCGTACGGAAGGAACAACGACCGGCGGGGCCGCCGCGTTCCGCGATCAGGTGCGTCTCCTGGCGAAGCGGGCCGGCAGTCCCGTGAAACCCCAGACGGCGATGCGCCAGAACGCCTCGGTCATGACGCGCCGGCTCATCTTGCTGGTGCCGACGGTCCGCTCGACGAACGTGATCGGCACCTCGACCACCCGCAGCCCGTGCCGCGCGGTGCGGAGGGTGAGGTCGACCTGGAAGCAGTAGCCCTGCGACTCGACGTCGGCCAGGCCGATCTTCTCGAGCGTCTCGGCCCGGTAGGCGCGAAAGCCCGCGGTCGCGTCGCGGACCCCGAGGCCCAGCATGATCCGGGTGTAGATGTTGGCGCCGCGCGAGAGCAGCTCGCGGGAGGCGGGCCAGTTGACCACCTCGCCGCCGGGCACCCAGCGTGAGCCGATGGCCAGGTCGGCGCCGCCGGCCAGCGCCTCCAGCAGCTTGGGCAGCTCCTCCGGCTGGTGGGAGCCGTCGGCGTCCATCTCGACCAGCACGTTGAAGCCCTCGCCGAGCCCCCAGCGGAACGCGTCGATGTAGGCGGCGCCGAGCCCCTCCTTGCCGGCCCGGTGCAGGACGTGGACGTGGTCGTCCCCGGCCGCGAGCGCGTCGGCGACCTCCCCGGTGCCGTCGGGGCTGTTGTCGTCGACCACCAGCAGGTGGGCCTCCGGCAGGGCCGCCCGCGCCCGCTCGACGATCATCGGGACGTTGCCGCGCTCGTTGTAGGTCGGCACGATGACGAGCACTCGGCCAAGAGTCTCCATGATCAGCCCTTCCCCGTCCGGTCGCCTTGCCGCCTGCCGCGCCACACGGCGACGCCCACGGCCGCCACGCCCATCAGCGCGAGCGCCCACTCGGGCAGCGCGCCGACCCGCGTGGCGATCGTCTCCCGGGTGCGCACGGGCACCGTCACCACGTTCATGTCCGCGACGAGCTCGCGGGTTCGCCAGGAGACCTTACCGTCAGGCGTGACGTACGCGGAGATCCCCGTGGTCGCGGCGGTCACGACCGCGCGGTTGTGCTCCACCGCCCGGATCTGGGACATGGCGAGCTGCTGCGGCGGCAGGTTGGACAGCGCGTAGGAGGCGTTGTTGGTCTGCACCACGATCGGGCTCGCCCCGGTGCGCACGGTGCCGCGGACCGTGCCGTCGTAGGCCACCTCGTAGCAGTTGACCGCGCCGACCGTCACGGGCCCCATCTTCAGGTCGCCCGGCTTGGTGCCCGGCACCGACTGCCGGCCGACCAGGCTCGCCCGCTCCCACAGCGCGAGCACGAGGTTCTTGAACGGGGTGTACTCCCCGAAGGGCACCAGGTTCTGCTTGTCGTAGTAGGCGCCGGGCCCGGTGACCGGGTCCCAGACGAGGCTGCGGGTGGCGCGTTCGGTGTCGCCGATGGCCACGACCGCGCCGACCAGGGTGGGCACGCCCACGGCCTTGACGGAGGCGTCGATGGTCGCGCGGGCGAACGCGTCGCGGTACGGGTCGATGTCGGTGGAGTTCTCCGGCAGGACCACGATGTCGGGCCGGGGCAGCCTGCCCGCCTGGACGGCCGCGGCCAGGCGCTCGGTCTCGGCGGAGTGGTTCTTCAGCACGACGGCCGGCTCGTCGCCCAGCGCGTACATGCCGCGGCCGGGCACATTGCCCTGCACGATGCCGATGTTGACGGTGCGGCCCTCGTCGCCGGGGCGCGGCACGGCGAGGGTGAGCGCGGGCACCGCCACCGCGAGCGCGACCGGCGCCAGCTTCCGCGCCACGCCGCCACGCGGCGCCCGGGCCGCCGAGCGGCTGGTGTACGCCGGGAGGGCGTAGGTCACCAGGGCGTGGGCCAGCAGGGCGCCGGACAGCACGACGGCGAACGACACGAGCGGGGCGCCGCCGAGCGCCGCGAAGCCGGTGTAGGCCGACTCGCCCTGGCTGAAGGCCAGCCGCGCCCAGGGGAAGCCGCCGATGGGCACCAGCCCGCGGGCCCACTCCATGGCCACCCACAGCCCGGCGAACCACAGGGGCCACAGCCGCAGCCGGAACACCGGCGCCGCCAGGGCGGCCATCGCGGCGTAGAACAGGCTCTCGACGGCCACGAGCATCGTCCACACGTCGTCGCCGATGGTGCGCACCCAGGAGAGGGCGGGCACGAGGAAGACGGCGGCGGCCAGGTAGCCGAGCCATGCGGCGCGCCGGGGGCGCGTGCCGTACAGGGAGGCCACGACGAGCGCGATGCCGAGGGGCGCGGTGACCCACCAGCCGATCGGCGGGAAGGCGAGGTACAGCAGGACCCCGCCCGCGACGGCGGCGACCACCCGGGCCAGCAGCGTCCGTACGGGCTCACGCGCGGGCCTCTCCGGCCCGGCGGCCCTCCCGGCGAGGTCGGCAGGGGGCGGGGCGCTCCCGGGCGGCTCAGCGGCCGTCTCGGGCCCCGCAGGGCCGTCGGCGCCCGCCCGACCGGTCGGGAGGGCGTCGGACGCGGTGCCCGCACGATCGCGTGAGAGGGGGTCGGACGCGGTGCCCGCACGGTCGGGTGAGACGGCGCCGGGGGCGGTGCCGGGGGCGGTGCCGGGGGGTGGGGCGGTGGGACGGGGGCGTGGGGAATCGCCGCCGGTGGGCGGTAGGCCCGTCCTTTCCTGTACCACTCCGCCTGCTCCCCTTCCGCCGCGGGCGGTCCCCGCGGAGCCCCGCTGGTGCCCGGGGCGAAACGCGTTCTTGCCGAAACGGTACCGCTCCTGGGCGACCGTACGGTCGCGAGGCGCGTCCTCCTCCGAGAATAGGGGTCCCAGGCAGGGGGAACGCCCCCGGCGCCGGGGCGCGGCGACGGGCGGGCGGGGGGCGGATCGCGATGGCGTGGCTGGGAGCGGCTGGGTGATCCCCGGTCAGACGGAGCCGTGGGACCACCCGGCGCTGATGGCGATCCTGCGCACGAGAGCGGGAAGAGGGCCCGGAAACCCTTCGGACCGGACCCGTCTCGTCGGCGGCGAGCGCGGAATTCCGTTGTCTACTGGGCTACCGGGCCCGTCCCGGGTCCAACCCCCCGCCCGGCTGGGGTGCCCCGACTCGACGGACCGACGGCCCTGCACCTGGCTGTGTGGACGGAGTCACGCTCCGTCACGGACGCAGGATCCGACGATGTCAGAGACGGCCAACCGGCCAAGTCCCGTGCTGGACTGCGCAGCAAACTACCGACTCCACCTCAGATGTCAACCGTGTCCCGATCAGCGGGAACATCAAGTTTTCGCAGGTAGGACATGCTTGGCCTGCCGCCCCCAAGCACCCTAAACACCGTTTGTCGGCAGATTTCCCCGCCTCGTGAGGCCCGCCAGCGGCTCCGGCAGCGGCTCCTCGTGGACGACGCCCAGCCGGCGCGTGGCCCGGGTCAGCGCGACGTACAGGTCGTTGAGCCCGCGCGGCGACTGGGAGACGATGCGGCCGGGCTCGGCCACGATCACCGAGTCGAACTCCAGCCCCTTGGCCTCCGCGACGCCCATGACGGCCACGGGCGCGTCGAGGGCCGCCGCTCCCCCGCTCCGGCCGGAGCCGGGCGCGACCACGACGGTGCCGTCCACGGCCCGGGACACGGCCTCGCCGACGTCGGACAGCAGCGCGTCGGGCGCCACGACGGCGACCTTGCCGCCCTCGCCTGCCTCCGCCTTGACCAGCTCGGGCAGCTCGACGAGCGGCGCCGCCCACGGCCGCGAACCGGTCTCGCGCACCGAGGCGGGCGCCTCCAGCGACGGGTCGATGGCGGCCAGCACGCGGGCGGCGACCTCCATGAGCTCCACCGGGGTGCGGTAGTTCACGGTGAGCCGCTCCTGGCGCCACCGCCCGGCCACGTACGGGTCGAGCACCTCGCCCCAGGTGTGGGCGCCGGCCGCGGAGCCGGTCTGCGCGACGTCGCCGACGATGGTCATCGACCGGGTGGGGACGCGCCGCATGACGGCCCGCCACGCCATCGGCGACAGCTCCTGCGCCTCGTCCACGATGACATGACCGTAGGCCCAGGCGCGGTCGGCGGAGGCGCGCTCGGCCGTGGTGAGGTAGGGGCCCTCGCCGCGCTGGCGTTCGGCCAGCCGCTCGGCCTCCATGACGTCGGACAGGCCGGTCAGCTCCAGCACCTCGCGCGCGTAGGCGAGCTCCGCCTCACGCTCGTGCTCCTCGGCCTGGCGGGCGGCGGCCAGCTCCTCCTCGGCCTGCAGCGCGGTGGCGCGCAGCACCTGCTCGTCGATCTCGCCGAGCAGCTCGGCGGCCTCGTCCAGCAGCGGCACGTCCGACTCGGTCCAGGGCGCGCCGCCGTCGCGGCGCAGCAGCGCGCGTTCCTCCGGCGTGAGCGCGGCGGCGGCGTGGCCGAGCCGTTCGGGCGAGCCGTACAGGCCGAGCAGCAGCCGCTGCGGGGTGAGGTACGGCCACAGCCGGTTGAGCGCGGACTTGACCGCGGGCTCGGTGCGCAGCTCCTCGCGCAGGTCGGCCAGTTCGTCCTCCTCGATGAGGCCCTTGCCGAGCTTGCGGGCGGCCTGCCGGGCGAGGGCGTTGAGCAGCGAGCGGACGAAGACGGCGCGGGCCTGGTTGTGCGGGCGGCGCGAGCGGGTGGCCTTGTTGCGGGCCGCGTCCAGCATGGCGCGATCGACGGTGAGGGCGTGTCGGCCGAGGTCCAGCTCGATCGGCTTGCGCGGCACCCGCTGCCGGTCGCGGACGGCGCGGGCGATCACCTCGGCCATCCGCGCGTCGCCCTTGACCGCGGCCACCTCGGGCCGTTCGCGGGCGGTGGCGGTCAGGCCGGGGTAGAGCTCGCCGACCGTGGACAGCAGCACGTCGTTCTCGCCGAGGGAGGGCAGCACCTGCTCGATGTAGCGCAGGAACGTCGGGTTGGGCCCGAGGACCAGGACCCCGCGCCGCTCCAGCCGCTCGCGGTGGGTGTAGAGGAGGTAGGCGGCGCGGTGGAGGGCGACGACGGTCTTGCCGGTGCCGGGGCCGCCCTGGACGACGAGGACGCCGTTGAGGTCGGAGCGGATGACACGGTCCTGCTCGGCCTGGATGGTGGCGACGATGTCGCGCATGCGGCCGGTGCGGCTCTCGTCGAGCGCGGCGAGCAGCGCGGCCTCGCCGTTGAGGGTCGCGCGGTCGTCGTCGCTCAGCGCGTCGAGGTCGAGCAGGTCGTCGTCGACGCCGACGACGACGCGGCCCTTGGTCTGCAGGTGCCGGCGGCGGGTGAGGCCCATCGGCGCGGCCGGGGTGGCGCGGTAGAACGGCTGCGCGACGGGGGCGCGCCAGTCGATGAGCAGCCGCTCCTGCTCGTCGTCCGAGATGCCGAGCTTGCCGATGTAGAGGCGGCCCTCCTCGACGTGGTCGAGGCGGCCGAAGACCAGGCCCCGCTCGACCGCCCACAGCCGGGCCAGCCGGGAGGCGTACATGCCGGCGAAGGTGTCGCGTTCGGAGCGGTTCTGCATCGTTCCCACGGCGCCCGCGGCCAGCACCTCCTTCAGCTGACGCTGGGTGCGGTCGCGCAGCGTGTCGAGCCGCGCGTAGAGGCGGGCGACGTACTCCTGCTCCCTGGCAAGCTCCGTTTGACGGGTTGCCGCCAGACCATTATTGTTGTTAATGGGACACTCCGGGCCATTCTGCTTGTTGTTGCGACAAACGACGACACTAGCATGCCCGTCGAGGCACTCCCATCCTTCCGCGTCATCCCCGTCTCCGGGTACGGTCACGGCTTGGTGTCGGCTCTTGACCACGGCCCCGCCCACTCCTTACGTTCGCGTTGAGTTAGGAAAGTTTCCTAACTTCGATGCGACGGAGCCCAAGGAGCACATGTGAGCGGTCCGGTCCCCGGGACTCCGAGCCTGCTGCGCGCGATCAACGACCGCGCCGCCCTGCGGGTCCTCCTCGACCGGGGGCCGCTCACCCGCCCCGAGATCGGCACCCTGACCGGGCTGTCCAAGCCGACCGCCTCCCAGCTCCTCGCCCGCCTCCAGGAGGCCGGTCTGGTCGTGCTGGACGGCGTCCGCGAGGGCCTGCCGGGCCGTACGGCGGAGGTCTACCGGATCAACCCCGCCGCCGCGTACGTGGGCGCGCTGGACGTCACCCCGGACCGCATCGAGGCCCGCGTCGCCGACATCACGGGCGCCGTCGTCGGCGAGCACACGCTGCCCACACCGCGCCGCCCCGGCGGCGAACTGGTCGAGCGGCTGCACGCGGCGCTGGAGGGCGCGCGCCCGCCGGACCGGCTGCGCCAGGTGGTCATCGGCGTGCAGGCCGCCCTCGACCCGTCCACGGGCGGCCTGGGGTACGCCACGGCCAAGGACATGCCCGGCTGGCAGATCCCCGGCCTCGTGCCGGCGCTGTCGGAGGGGCTCGGCGTGCCCGTCGCCGTGGAGAACAACGTCAACCTCGCCGCCCTGGCCGAGCAGGCCCACGGCGCCGCCCGCGGCCATCCGGACTTCGTGCTGCTGTGGGCCGACGAGGGCATCGGCGCGGCCGTGGTGCTCGGCGGGCGGATGCACCGC